>JBNKNN010000040.1:0-13216 GCA_050293865.1 Hydrogenophaga sp.
GACCCAGAAATTCTGCGCAGCTCTCTGGCCGGCGTGATTCTGCGCATGAAGGCACTGAATTTGGGCGCAGTCGAAGACTTTGCCTTCATCGAGCCGCCCTCCAAGCGCGCCATCACCGACGGCTACCAGTTGCTGGGTGAACTGGGGGCGGTAGATGAAGCGCTGCAACTCACTTCCGTGGGGACAACGTTGGCGCGGCTGCCGCTGGACCCTCGGGTTGGACGCATGATTCTCGAAGCGCGTGATCGAGGGGCATTGAGCGAGGTGCTCGTTCTTGCCGCAGCCATGTCAGTGCAGGATGTTCGTGACCGACCCATCGACAAACAGGCGCAGGCTGATCAGGCGCACGCCCGGTTTGATGACGACAAGAGCGAGTTCGTCGGTACATTGCGTCTTTGGAACTGGCTGGAGGAGGCAAAGGGCGGACATGGCAAGGACCACAAACTCAGCCATCGGCAATATGAGAGTCTGCTGCGCCAGCACTATATTCATGTGCGCAGGGTTCGCGAATGGCGAGATACCCACACACAGCTGAAAACTGTAGTGGCAGAGCATGGCTGGAAGCTGGGCACAGCGCCTGCCAGCTACGAGCAACTGCATTTGTCTTTGCTCTCCGGTCTGCTGGGCAACATCGGCTGCAAGAGCGATAGCGAGGATTGGTATCTGGGTGCGCGCGGCATCAAGTTTCATCGCCACCCGGGAGCCCACCTCAAGAAGCGACCAGGCAAGTGGATCGTCTGCGCAGAGCTGGTGGAAACCAGCCGCCTGTTTGGCAGAGGGATTGCCGCTATCGAGCCTCAATGGCTGGAGACAGTGGGAGCGCATTTGCTGAAGAAGCAGTTGCTCGATCCCCATTGGGAGAAAAAGGCCGCCCGCGTCAATGCGCTAGAACGCGCCACACTTTACGGCCTGCCGGTCTACCAGCAACGGCGCGTGGACTACGGAAAAGTTGATCAGGTCGCGGCGCGAGAACTGTTCATCCGGGAGGCGCTGGTCGCCAACCTGACAGAAGACACCTGGGACAGCAAGCTGCCGTTCCTGGCCGCCAACCGAAAGGTGGTCCGTTCAGTTCAGGACCTGGAGCACAAGTCCCGCCGCCAGGACGTGCTCGTCGACGAGGAGTTGATCTTTGGTTTTTATGACAAGCAACTGCCAAAGCATGTCTTCAGTGGCGTTTCCTGTGAGCGCTGGTACCGAGACGCGTCGAAGGAGGAGCCGCGGCTACTGTACCTGACCAAAGACGAGTTGATGCGGCACGAGGCTGCAGGCGTGACCACCCAGGCGTTTCCCAAGACGATACGAATGGGCGGTGTGGATTGCAGCGCCAACTATCTGCACGATCCCAAGGACCCCCGTGACGGGCTGTCCATCACAGTGCCTATCTTCGCTCTGAATCAGGTTAACGAGGCTCGGTGCGATTGGTTGGTGCCTGGCATGCTCAAGGACAAGGTTCAGGCCTTGCTCAAGTCGCTGCACCAGCGACCGCGTTCACGATTGGTACCGCTGCCGCAGACGGCGGATGCCATGACAGAGCAACTGATGGCGGCGGATGCATTCGGCAAAGAGCCGTTGGTGGATGCGCTGCTCAAGTTGGTGCGCGAGAGAACGCAACTGCCGGTACAGCGCAACGATTTCAAGCCCGACATGCTGTCGCCGCATCATCTGATGCACTTCCGCGTGGTCGATGAGCACGGGAGGCAGTTGGGGCAGGGCCGCAATCTGGGTGCACTCAAGAGCGAACTCGGGGGGAAGGCACGCGGCGCATTTCAGGCCCTGGCAGCCCTCAAGATGATGGACCTGCGCCAGGCTGACCCGAAACCCTCGAAAGACGGTGTCGAGAGAACACCCAAGGGTGGAGGCGGGCAACAACGGCCCGAACACACCACCCAGCCCAAAGGGAAGGGGAGCACGCCAGACGTTGCAGACACCTACACCGACTGGGGTTTCGGAGTGCTGCCGGAACTCATGGAGATCCGCAAAGGCAACCAGACCCTGATCGGGTTTCCAGCGCTGATCGACAACGTCGACTCGGTTCACATTGAGGTGTTCGACGAGCCGGAAATGGCGTCGGGCAGGCACCGCGAAGGATTGCGTCGCCTTTTCGCACTGCAAGTCAAAGATGCATTGAAGTACCTTGAGAAGAACCTGTCGGGCTTGCAATCGCTCCCGCTCGCCTATCTTCAATCGGGGAAGGGCAAGGACGCAGGCAGCGATTGGTCACTGGAGACCATTCGGGAGCAAATCTTGTTGCTTGCTCTGGAGCGAGCGTTCCTTGCCGAGCCGCTGCCAACAGACGCAGCGTCTTTTGCAAAACGTTTGGAGGAGGGCCGATCGCGCCTGACCCTGATCGCCAATGAAATCGCTCGACTGGTGGGCGAGATCATGGGTGAGTTCGCCTCGGCTGCTCGCAAACTGCGGGACGCAAAGGTAGACGAAGCAGTGCAGGCTGATGTCCAGCAGCAGCTTCAGCGTCTGATGCACAAACAATTCCTGATGCAGACAAGCTATGCCCAGCTCCAGCACTTTCCGCGTTACCTGAAAGCAATCCAGCTTCGCTTGGAGAAATGGCGATCTGACCCCGCCAGGGACGCTGCGCGCATGGCTGAAATGCGGCCCCAGGAGCAACGCTACTGGCGTCTCGTGAGCGAGCGAAAGGGGACTGTGGACGAACGCATGCAAACCCTTCGCTGGATGCTGGAAGAGCTGCGCGTGAGCTTCTTCGCTCAGGAATTGCGTACACCGCAGCCGGTGAGCATCAAGCGACTGGAGAAAGCCTGGTCTCAGATCAGTCTGTGAGCGCACGAACGCCCAGGTTGTTCTCAAAGTCGAGCCAGGCGCTCTAATGCCGCAACGAGCGTTTCATCCTTCTTGGCAAAACAGAAACGGATGACCCGTTGGTCAAATCCGTCGCCATAGAACGGCGAGAGCGGAATGGCCGCAACGCCTATCTCGCGGGTCAGCCACTGACAGAAGTCAGCGTCGCCCAGGTCGCGCTCTGGCACGGCCAGCGACTCGATGCCAACGCACTGGAAATAGGTGCCTTGTCCTGGTAGCAGGCGAAAGCGAGTCTTCTCCAGCCCGTGTCGGAAGAGATCGCGTTTGCGCTGATAGAAAGCGGGCAATCCAAGGTAGGGCGCCGGGTCTGCGAGATAGGTGGCCAGCCCATGCTGCATGGGCGTGTTCACAGTGAATACATTGAACTGGTGCACCTTGCGGAACTCGGCTGTCAAAGGCGTCGGGGCGATCACGTAGCCCACTTTCCAACCCGTCACATGGAAGGTCTTGCCAAAGCTGCTGACGATGAAAGCGCGCGCAGCCAAGCCAGGAAATCGGGCAGCGCTTTGGTGTGCCAGTCCATCGAACACCATGTGTTCATAGACTTCGTCACTGATCAGCAGAACATTTGTGGGTGCCAGCAGTTGCTCCAACCGACGCATGTCAGTTTCGCTCCAGCACTGGCCGCTTGGGTTGTGAGGGCTATTGATGACGATGGCCCGTGTCTTCGAGCTGATGGCTGCAGCAATAGCGTCAAAGTCCGGACGAAAGTTCTCTGGTGTCAATGGCACCCGTACCGGGACCCCGCCCGCCAGTTCAATGTTCGGCACATAGCTGTCGTAGCAAGGCTCCAGCACAATCACCTCGTCCCCTGGGTGAACAATGGCGAGAATTGCGGTAAGAATCGCTTGCGTCGCGCCTGCTGTCACGGTCACTTCGGTATCGGGGTTGCAGGCCAGCCCGTAAAGTGCGCTGGTTTTGGCGGCGATCGCTTGCCGCAGCGCCGGTACCCCCGCCATGTGCGGATATTGATTGTGGCCGGCATCCATGGCAGCCTTGACGCTATCAACCAACTCGGGGGCACAAGCGAAATCCGGGAATCCCTGACCCAGGTTGACGGCGCCGGTCTCGACTGCCAGAGCCGACATGATGGTGAACACGGTGGTGCCAACATTGGGCAGGCGAGACTCAACTGGCGGTGTGGCGGGCTTGGCGGCGGACATGGATATCAAAGTTCATAGTCGTCATAGTGGCCACTCATGGCCTTCTCGACGAGGTCGGCCGAGAGTCGATCACTGAGGAACTCAGCGAAGCGCAGAACAAAATGACGCAGGTACGCACCACGCTTGAAGGCAACACGCGCCACGTTTCGACCGAAGAGTTGCGCGCCATCACGCGCCACCAGATCAGGTGTGTGGTTCTCACCCTGAACAGCCATTTCCGCGACGATACCGACGCCCATACCCAGCTTCACATAGGTCTTGATGACGTCTGAGTCAATTGCTTCGAGAACGACGGATGGTTCGAGCTTACGTTGATGAAATGCCTGATCTACCCTGGTACGACCGGTAAAGCTGGGGTGGTAAGTGATCAGCGGCTCTTTGGCCAGGTCTTCTAGCGTGATGTGCTCTTTGGCCAGGAGCGGGTGGTCGAACGGGAACACCAGCATGTGCTGCCACTCGTAGCAAGGCAGCGTGACGAGATCCGCGTATTGGGCAAGTGATTCCGTGGCAATCCCGATCTCTGCCGTTTCGTCCAGGAGCATACGCGCCACCTGGTCAGGCGAGCCCTGGTGCAGGCTCACGCCAACTTTGGGATAGGCCTGGCGCAGCTTGGCGACAGGTCCGGGAAGCACATAACGCGCCTGGGTGTGGGTCGTGGCAATGGACAGCGTACCGCTGTCCTGCGCAGAAAACTGTTCGCCGATTCGCTTGAGGTTGTTGACCTCGCGCAAGATGATGTCGATGCTCTTGAGAACCTGTTGGCCGGGCTCAGTGACACGCTTGATACGCTTGCCATGTCGTACGAAGATGTCAATGCCCAGCTCATCTTCCAGTTCAATGATGGCCTTTGACACCCCTGGCTGCGATGTGTGCAGGGCTTTGGCTGCTTCCGTGAGGTTCAGATTGCGACGGACGGCCTCCTGAACGAAACGGAACTGATGCAGGTTCATGGGCGGCTCTCCACGTTGAGGGCTATGTCGGCCAGCAAAGCCGCTAGGCGCTCGCTTTCCCCTGCCGCCGGAAGGCATTCGATGGCAACAGCCGGATAACTGCGCTGCAGGCCGGAAACCAGGGCGGGCAGATCGGCCCTCGCATGTTTTCCCATGCCAAAGAACAGCGGCAGAATCCGCAACGTCTCGCAGCCCTCTCGAACCAGTTCCCCCGCAGCAGTTGGAAGATCTGGCTCGCTCAGCTCCAGATAGGCGCACCGGACGCGAACTTCCGGCCCTTTTTGACGAACCATATCCGCCACAGCTTCCACAGGTTGGCGCCAGAGTGGGTCACGCGACCCATGTGCAAAGATGACCACGCCCAGCATCGCCGCTACCTCCTGAAGACCAGCCAAAGAAACGCCCCGAGAGACAGCACCGAGTAGATCATGGCCGGCGCAGCTGCCGCCAGCCAGGGCTGCCACTGGTTCAGGTTCCCGATGTAACCGAAAACGTTGTTCAGTAGAAAGAAGCTGATGCCGATCATCACGCCAAGGAACACATAGCCCATGACGCCGCCGCTTCGAAAATGGAGATACGCAAAGGGCAGGGCGAGCACAACCATCACGAGACAACTGAGCGGATAGAACACCTTGCGCCAGAACTCGATCTCATATCGCTGTGCAGTCTGGCCATTGGCTTCCAGGTGCTGGATGTAGTCAAACAGATCTGTGGCCCGCATGCGCTCAGGTTTGAGCAAAGCGACTGAGACCATCTCCGCAGTGATCTCGCTAGGCCAGCTGTAGGTGGGCAACTCGCTGTGGCGCACATCATCCGCTTTCAACTTGATGCGTCGAAACACCGTTCGCTTGACGTCGATCAGAGTCCATGAGCCCGTCGTTTCGATCTGACCCTCCGCAGCATCCATGGTGGACATCATCACGCCGCTTTCGTCGAACTCGAAAATTCGAACACCCCCCATATGACCTTGAGCGGTCAGGGTGCGCACGTTCACCAGAAAGTTGCCTCCATTCTGCCGCTCTTTTAGCCAGGCACCCGATTCGCCAGCCACCAGGTCACCGCGGAACCGGGCTTTGAGCAGTTGGGCCGTCTTGTCTGCCGGTGGGGCTGCATAGTCGCCAATGGCAAAGGTCAGTACCGTGAACAAAGCCCCAAGCCCAAGCAGCGTCTTCAGCGCCTTGGTGGGGCCAAGTCCGCTGGTGCGCAAGATGGTGTATTCCGAGCTGTGTGCGAGACGAGTCAGCACCGCGACGGAACCGATCAGCACGGCAATGGGCATCAGTTCGTAAATGCGGTTCGGCATGAGCAGTGCCACGTATAGCAGCGCATGTCGAATGCCGTAGACAAGCTCTGGATTGCTTCTGGGGGCTTTGCCCAACGCGCTCAGCTCTTCGACAAAATCGAAGAAAAAGAACAGGGCCATGAAGGCCAGTAGAACAAAGGCGAACGCAGTGATGACCTCACCATAGATCAATCGACGTATGGTTCTCACGTCACTATTCCTTCGTGTCTGTTGCCATCCTTTTTCGGAGACACGGCATCAGGGCCAGACGCGTCTTCCTGCTCCACCCCCAACATCCTGCGGGTCTCTGTGTCCGGCTGCTCGGGCAAGTCAATCGGTGACAAGGCACCCCAGGCAGGATCTGTCTCACTTTCGGGGCCGGAGGCATCACTGCCTGCAGCTCCTGTGGCATTGACGCCAAGAGACAAGCCGGCGTCGCGGCCGGGACGGCTGCGGGAACGCCAATGCGTGATCAGGTCAAGCCAGCTCAGGCCGTAATGCCGCTTGTACAGCCACCCGAGGCTCAACAGAAACACCGAGCCGTGGGTCAACAGCAGGAGAACAGGCATGCTGACCTTTCCTGCCGCAATCCATCGCTGAGTGAAGTTGAGCACATTGAAGTAGGCCATGAATGCGAAAAGCGTGAACATCAGGTTGCCGCCGCGACCAGCGCGCGGGTTGTTGATGGTGACCGCCAGCGCAATCAAGACCAGATTGAGCGCTGTCAGGGCCACGCCAATTCGCCATCCCAGTTCGCCCAGATTGGGGGGGGTTGGCTCCCTGATGAGATCCAAAGTGTCGGCCGATCGCAGTCGTTGAAGCCCGCCGACATAGTTTGACTGAACCCCGATCTGGGCAGCATATTCTTCAAACTCACTGATCTTCAGCGATCCGTTCTCAGGGTCTCGCTCCAGTCGCTGGCCGTTGACCAAAATGAGGTATTGCCGGCCGTCGATGGTCTCGATGTGCCCAGAGCTGGCGGAAGTCACTGTCTCTCTGCCGTCTTCCTCCTGGCTGGCGATGAAGACATTCTTGCCTTCCACGTCCTGGTCTGTGTCCTTGTCGATATAGAACACCCGGCGACCACTGGAAGACTCCTGAAACTCACCTGGTTGAACGCGTTGCAAATCGCCTCGGTTCTCAAAGCGGCCCCTGAGCTCGTCAGTTTGCTTGTTGGCCCAGGGCCAGGCGAAGAGAATGAGGACCGTGATCACGAGCAGTACGGGCCAGGAGAACCGCAGCAACGGGCTGAGAAATCCTCCCAAAGAGCGGCCGCACGCGAACCAGACAATCATCTCGCTTTCGCGGTACATCCGGGAAAGCGTAGAGACGATGCTAATGAACAGCGCCAGTGTCAAAATGGTGGGCAAGCGTCCCAGGACGGTGTAGCCCAGAACGAGCATGATCTCTTCCGGATTGACACTGCCACGAGAGGCAGCCCCAAGCGTTCGGATCAGAAGCATGGTCAGCACGATGGTGAACAACACCACTAAGGTGGCCCCAAAGCTTCGCGCGAGCTCTTTGCGGATGGAAGAATGGAATAACATTGAATGAACTCAGGACCCCCCGATTATGAACTTTGAAATCAAGACCCTGTCATCCGAACAAGCAGTCCAGGCGGTCGCCGATGCCCTGATCGTTCTGATTCCCGACAATTTCTCTCTTCAGCCCGGGCAACGCAACGCCTTGACGGAGCTGGTGCACGACGTGACGAGCCGAAAGGAAGTCGAAGCTGGCGTTGGAAAATCCCTCATGTTGTATCGCGCCCCAGGATTCAAGGCCACACGCCTGGTTTTGGTGCGCTGCGGCAACGGAGGGCCTGCAAACGTCCGGTCTGCCGTTGCCGCCGCCATGGTCCATGTACGCCATCCTTCGGTCCGCAAGGTGGGAATTCTCCTCAGCCTGATCGAGAACGCAACGGCCGTGGTGGAATCCGCCATGATGGCCGTGGCCGATGCGACCTACACGTACACGGAAACGAAACCCTCCGCCAAGAGCTGCGCAGTCAAGCAAGTGCAATTCGGTGTTGCCAATGCAGCGCAAGCCAAGGCCGCCTTCAACAAAGGCAAGGCGGTGGTGGAGGGCGTGACAACAGCCAGGGAATGGGCCAACCGGCCCGGCAACCACGCCACGCCGTCCATGCTGGCCAAAGCCGCTGTGGCGCTGGGGAAAAAGCCGGGCATCAAAACCGAGGTTCTCGGCCCCAAGGAGGTGGAAAAGCTGGGGATGGGTTCGTTCATGGCCGTCGCACAAGGTTCTGCAGAGCCACTGCGGTTCATTGTCATGAGATACAACGGGGCTGCAAAATCCGAGGCTCCTGTGGTGTTGGTGGGCAAGGGCATTACCTTTGACACCGGTGGCATTTCACTCAAGCCCGGTGCCGGCATGGATGAAATGAAGTTCGATATGGGCGGCGCTGCCAGTGTGTTGGGCACATTTGCCGCACTGGCCGAGCTCAAGCCTTCGGTCAACGTTGTCGGCCTGATTCCGACGTGCGAGAACATGCCCGACGGCAAGGCGATCAAGCCAGGCGACGTGGTAACCAGCATGAGCGGCCAGACCATCGAGATTCTCAACACAGACGCTGAAGGCCGCCTGATTCTTTGTGACGCACTCACCTACGCCGCCCGCTTCAAACCTGCCTGTATCGTGGATATCGCCACGCTCACGGGGGCGTGCGTGATCGCTCTGGGCAGTATCCGCACCGGCATGTACGCCACATCGGATGCTCTGGCCCAGGCGTTGTCAGAGGCCGGAGAGCGCTCACTGGATCTTTGCTGGCGCATGCCGTTGGACGATGCCTACGCAGACGGTCTGAAGTCCAATTTTGCGGACATGGCCAATGTGGCCGACCGCAAAGCCGGGTCGGTGACAGCGGCCAAGTTCCTGCAGAAATTTGTGGGCGAGCACGAGTGGGCTCACCTGGACATTGCCGGATCTGCATGGAACAGCGGTGGTGCAAAAGGCGCTACGGGCCGGCCCGTGCCACTGTTGCTTGAGTTCCTCAACAACCGTGCAAAATCCGCTGCGTCGGCTGGAAAGACAAAAAAGGCGGCTGCCTGAGTAGGCTGGGCCACCCATGAGCACGCCAAAAGTCGCTTTCCACTTCAACGCCAACGACAAAATCGGCTATGGAGCGAGGCTTGTCCGAAAGGGATACCTGAGGGGCGCTCGCATGGTGGTTTGGGGCGATCCACGCGACTTGGATCGCTTCTCTCATGTTTTGTGGACACAGGCGCCAGGGGACTTTGTTGGGCACGCGCGAGCCGAAGATCCGCAGCATGTGCAACGCCATTCCCGAGTTCACCTCAGCCCCGACCTTCCGGAAGATGTTTCCCCAGACACCATGCTGGTCAATCTCACGGACGAGTACCCGGGCGATTTGGTTGCCCGGTACGGCCGGGTATTTGAAATCGTCACAGCCGACACAGCCGACCGGCAGCGTGCGCGACAGCGATGGATGTCTTACCGGCATTCGGGCGTCGAGCCGGACCGTCACGATCTCGGAGCCCATCCTGGCTGACGCAGCGATGCCTTGCACGTGGCGCTGGCTGTAGCCATGGCGGCCTCGTGATTGTCACCCTCGAAGCCGGGCAAAGTTGTCATGAGTTTGAAAAAGGGCTGGAATTTGGAGTATCGTTACGGTTGGACGCAGGAAAATCCCTGTTTATCCGCCTGATTTGTTTATTTCCTTTCCGAGGGTATCTATGCACATGAACATCAAACTCGCCGTGCTCGCATCGGCCGTTGCTCTGGCCGCTTGCGGCAAAAAGGAAGAGGCCGCCCCGGCCGCTGAACCAGCAGCTGCACCTGCAACGTCCTCAGCCGCGCCTGCACCGGCCGAGGCCATGGTGATCAAGATCGGTCACGTCGGCCCTACCAGCGGCGCCATCGCGCACCTCGGCAAGGACAATGAGAACGGTGCCCGCATGGCCATCGAGGAACTCAACAGCGCTGGTCTGACCATTGAAGGCAAGCCGGTTTCCTTCGAGCTGCTGGCCGAAGACGACGCGGCAGATCCGAAGCAGGGTACAGCCGCCGCCCAGAAACTGGTCGACGCCAAAGTGGCTGGCGTGATTGGTCACCTGAACTCTGGTACCACCATCCCGGCCTCGCAGATTTACAACGACGCTGGTATTCCCCAAATCTCCCCGTCGGCAACCAACCCAACCTATACCCGTCAGGGCTATCCGGGCGTGTTCCGCGTGGTGGCCGATGACGTGCACCTCGGTGGCACCCTGGGCAAGTACGCGGTTGAGCAGCTCGGCGGCAAGGCAGTGGCTGTGATCGACGACCGCACCGCCTATGGTCAAGGCGTGGCCGACGAATTCGAAAAGGGTGTCAAGGCCGCTGGCGGCAACATTGTTGGTCGTGAATTCACCAACGACAAGGCCACCGACTTCAACGCGATCCTGACCACCCTGAAGGCTCAAAAGCCCGACGTAGTGTTCTTTGGTGGCATGGACGCCGTGGCAGGCCCGATGCTCAAGCAAATGAAGCAACTGGGCATCGAAGCTAAGTTCATGGGTGGCGACGGCATCTGCACCAGCAAACTTCCAGAGCTGGCTGGCGACGGCATGGCTGATGATCAGGTCTACTGCGCGGAAGCCGGTGGCGTGGAAGGCGAGCAGAAAGTGGCCATGGACAAGTTCCGCGAGGACTTCAAAGCCAAGTTTGGTGAGGAAGTTCAGGTGTACGCGCCCTACGTCTACGACGCTGTCAAGGTCATGGCCGATGCCATGGTGAAGGCCCAGTCTTCCGATCCTGTGAAGTACTTGCCTGCATTGAAAGCCACGGATTATGACGGCGTGACCGGCAAAATCGCTTTCGACGAAAAAGGCGATATCAAGAACGGTGCCCTGACCCTGATGACCTACAAGGGCGGTGCTCGTACACAGATCGCTGTTATTCGCTGAGCGGCATTCAGTTCAGCATCGCTGTTCCCGGACCCTAGTCCGGGACATCGAAAAAAAACCACCTTCGGGTGGTTTTTTTGTGTCCTGACAGGCAGGGGAGAATGGGGTCCAGCTCAGCCAAGGCGAAGCAGCGTCGCAGTCACGTCTTTGTGATCCATGCCGTAGGCATATCCATGGCATTCCAGCCATTTCAAGGCTTCGCCCAATTCTTCTTGACCGAGGTTGTAGTACTCGAAGTTGATCACCAGAGGTTTGAGTCTGTCGAGCGGAAACGTCTGCAAAATGGCCCAGTCGTGTCCTTCGGTGTCGATCTGAAGCAGATCAAGGGCGTCGTATTCCAACTCGTCCAGCGCGGTCTGGAACGATTTACAAGTCACCAGTTCCTCGACCCTTGCCGCCTTCAGCGCCGCATGGGTCGCTTCATCGACCTTTTTGCCTCCGATGGCATTGCGATCCGTATAGAAAGACGAAATACCGAGCGCCCAGTCGGGCAGGCTCCCCGCCTCGACCAACTCCGAGGGGATTCGGTACATCACACGTTTGCCGTCAGCCGCATCGATTGCCGCGTTGACGAACACCAGACCTTCGCACCCTTCATAGTTGGTTTTCAAGCGCTTGTACATGTCAGACAAGGGCTCAAACAAGGCTCCATGCCAACCCTGGGAGCGAATCCGCTTGTAGAGTGGGTCGAACTTCACTCCATCCATCGCACCAACCTGAATGAACCGGACCGCCTTTCCATTGGTCGTGCGCAGGGCATGGATGTAGTCCATGAGACTACCCAGATCGGTCTGGATGTGCGGCCAGACATGTCCCGTCCCATTTTCGTTGGTTATATTGGACGCTGGCGCAAGGTCGTACGCATATGGTTGCGAGCAAGCCATTCGTCTCTGGTTGATGACTTGCACAGGGATCACCGGTTTTGGGCGCTTGTTCTCAACAGAGCGCGAGGCCTGATAGTGGGTGATGACCGGCCCCTGTAGCCCCTTGGGCGCTACCTTGGTGTCGAAAATGTGTGTATAGCTCTCTGGCAACCAGCCCGTCACCAAATCGTGGTCCTGGGCGTACTCCGCCCATGCCTGATCCAGGAGCATCTGGTCCCAGACCAAGGGACGCATCTGGCACAGCTCAATCCAGTGCTCCAAGAGACCAATAGCACGCTCGTTGTAGCCAAAGTAGACCGTGCCGCTGGCAAACTCCCAACCATCGTGTCGGTGAATGGCGAAATCAAATCCCGCCGGCACATGCGGAATACGCTGAAGCTTGGCATCGGCATCCACCCAAAGGACGGGCCGTTGCAATTCGCGAAGGCAGTTGAGGATGAAGCTTGGCTTCAGGCTGCAGTTGGCCTCCCAAGACCCCGCACTTTCGATTCCTACGATGCAGTAGGGTTGGTCAGCCCCCAGTGCTTCAATGGAGGCGACGAGCTCTCTGGCACACCGCTCGTAGTGCGACCCAGTGGTGTAGTAGCTCACGACGACAGGGCTGGGGTGTTGCAGGTAAAGCGGCTCTGTTGAGTCGACGCCAATCCAGAAGTGCTCTCCACGAATGTCGATGTTGCACAAGTCCTCGAAGCGCTGCTTGAGATCGGCCTGCGTCTCGTCATGGTTGCGAATCACGCACAAGGATTCTGATCGAAGAACCTGCGTCTGTCCGCGATCCTGCCAGTCCGTTGGAGCCTCCCGGTGGCCCAGTTGCGCCAATAGCCCCATGAGTTCATCCATCGCCGCCACAACCTTTCCTGATCAATCAAACCAATATGTCTGGTAGCAGGATAGGCTGAAGCCTTTGTCTCGATGTGGTAAAAAGCGCCGCAATCCGGGCGCAGACAAACCGTTTCATGTGCGGCGACCTTGGCATCTCGGCGGTTTCAAGACGATCAGTGACCCGTCCTGCCAGAGGTTGACACCTTTTTGATCAAGAAAGGGCATGTCAAATGGAATCAGGAACGAAGCGAACGCAGCGTGATTACACGCTGGCTTTTAAGCTGGCGGTAGTCGAGCAAGTTGAAAAAGGCGAGCTGAGCTACAAGCAGGCTCAGGTTCGTTATGGGATACAGGGGCGCTCGAC
>JBNKNN010000041.1:0-7037 GCA_050293865.1 Hydrogenophaga sp.
AACACATGGCCATGGAAGAGAAGGTGCTTCTGCCGCTGGCACGCGAACACCTCACCGATGCCGACTGGGCCAAAGTGGCCGAGGCGTTCGGCGAAAACGACGACCCTGCCTACAGCGTCAGCCGACGCGCAGACATCGATCAGCTCCTGCAGCAGGTCACCCGCTTCGCAGACAGTCAGCACTAGGCCGGCGACGCCGGCCCAGGTGCCTCAGTGTGACTGGGGGTGATTGAGCTCCTCGCAGGGCGTTTGCAGGAAAATCGTTGTCAAGCTTGACGCCGCACAGACGAGCCAGAAGGCGAAAAAGCCGATGGAGTATGTGGCCACGGCGGAAAAGTCCACCGGCTCGCCGAACAGGTACAGCTCCTGCGGATTAACGATGGTGAAGAACAAGGCCTCGGCCAGACCGGCCACAAGAAAGGACGGCCACAACACCTGAATCAACTTCATCATGCACATGCTCCTCCAGTTCCGCAGTGAACCGCGGTGTTTTAATGGCTGTGACTGTGGTCGCCGTGCAACCGCTCATCTTCAGCCATGTGGCGTCTGACGAAACGGTAGATGTAGACGCCCATCACCAGGATGAAGCCAATGGTAAAGACGCTCAGCAGGCCAATATCAGTCGTGAAAAGCTCTTGCATAGCCATGACGAATCTCCTTCAGTTGAGACTATTTGTCGGGAGGAATCAACCTCACATTGGTCTCTGTCGGGAGATTGGTGGTCCCGGTCAATCTCCATGCGCGGGACTCGTCTTCTAGCAGCAGATGCCAACGCCCCGGCTGGAGCGGCTGGATTGCGGCCTTATATTTTCCGTTCTCGCCCACCAGGGTCACGGACTGATCCATGTTGCCCTTCGTGGCAAAGCTGATGGTGAACTGCAAGGTATCCGGCAACAGCGCACCTTGCGCGCTGCTCAGGTCCACCTCGACCGCTTCGGCCATCAGACGCAGATCCGCCACCAAGCCCATGGTCGCTGCAGCCTCGCTGCGCGCCATGGTCTGCTGGATGGCCAGACCCTGCTTGTAGTAATCATCCACCACCAGTCCGTCATTCGATTTGACCGCAATCACAATCGTCGCAATCCCTGCCACCACAGCGGAAGCGGGCAGCGCGATCAGGAACCACGGCCAGCCTTGGCGATACCAGGGGTCGGATGTCTTGCGAAGGGTCATTGTCGAATTACTCATCTGGGCAACAGGAAGGTTGATTTTTCCTTGACGGCAATCTTGTCATCGTCGGCTGCCGTCACATTGCAGAAGATCTGGTTGGACGAACCGGGTTCGCCCACATCGACCGGCACCTGCACCTGAACAGTCAGGGCCTGCATCGCGGCCGGCTCAACCTCAATAGTGCCATTAAATCCATCCATACTGATGCCGTCCATGCCTTCGACGCTCACCGAGAAGGTCCGGGGCGCCTCGGTCATGTTCATGACCTGCAGCCGATAGACGTTCTCGATCTTGCCACCAGCAACCTCTCGGGCCAGTGTCGTGCGATCCCGGATGATGTCGACACGCAGCGGCTCACGCGTGGCCAGACCATAGACGAAGGCGATACAGATCGCGATCAGGATGCCCCCGTAGATCAGTGTGCGTGGACGCATCACGTGACCGATGATCTCCTTCATGCCCCAGTGCTTCTTCATCGCGTTCTCGGTGGAGTAGCGAATCAGACCACGCGGGTAATTCATCTTGTCCATGACCTCGTCGCAGGCGTCGATACAGGCGGCGCAGCCAATGCACTCGTACTGCAGCCCCTGCCGGATGTCGATACCGGTCGGACAGACCTGGACGCAGATACCACAGTCGACGCAATCGCCCTTTCCAACCGTTTTCGGATCGACACCCTTCTTGCGCGCACCACGCGGTTCGCCGCGCTCTTCATCATAGGTAATGATCAGAGTATCCGGATCGAACATCACGCCCTGGAAGCGAGCGTACGGGCACATGTACTTGCACACCTGTTCGCGCATCACACCCGCAAACAGGTAGGTAAAGCTGCCGTAGAAGAGAATCCAGAAGATTTCCCAACCGCCAAAGCTGAAGGTCGGCACCGAGGCCACCAGCTCGTCGATCGGGGTGAAGTACCCCACAAAGGTAAAGCCGGTCCACAGCGCCACAGCCGCCCAGACGCCCCATTTGAGCAACTTCACGCCCAGCTTGCGACCGTTCCACGGCGCTTTGTCGAGCTTCATGCGCTTGTTACGGTCTCCCTCGATCTTTTCTTCAATCCAGAGGAAGATTTCGGTATAGACGGTCTGCGGACAGGCGTAACCACACCACAGTCGCCCGGCGATCGCCGTAAAGAAGAACAATGCGTAAGCCGAGATGATCAGCAGGATGGCCAGGAAGAAAACATCCTGAGGCCAGAACACCCAGCCGAAGATGTAGAACTTGCGCTCCACGAGGTGGAGCAGCACGGCCTGCCGCCCGTTCCAGTTGATCCAGGGCAGACCATAAAAAAGCAACTGAGTGAACCAGACGAGCGCCCAACGCCAATTGGCAAACAGCCCCTTGGCAGCGCGCACGTAAATCTTCTTGCGTGCTGCGTAGAGGGTGCTTTCGCCCTCGCTGCCCGGATTGGACGGATTCGGAGTTTGGGGGGCCGGATCACTCATAATTGCCTTATTAGAAGATTCTAATTTACTAACCCAAAATATCCCCGGGTCGAGCCCGGGGATACTCTGTCATGCGCAGAAGCAATTACTTGGCTTCGGCGTTGTTGGACAAACCCCACACGTAGGCAGCCAGCAGGTGCACCTTGTCGTTGCCCAGGAAGGCTTCGAACGAAGGCATCTTGTTCTGGCGACCATTGGTGATGGTTTCCATGATGGTGGTCTTGGACGAGCCGTACAGCCAGGTACCATCCGTCAGGTTCGGCGCACCGATGGCCTGCATGCCTTTGGCGTCCGGACCGTGGCAAGCCACGCAGTTGTTCTGGAACAGTTCCTGACCACGCTGGGCACGGAGGGAATCATGAGCCAGACCGGAAAGAGAACGCACGTAGTTCGCGGCGTCTTCCACACCGTCGGCGCCGAGCACGGAACCGAACGGCGTCATCACACCAAAGCGACCGCCGAGAATGGTGGTCTTGATGGTGTCAGGCTCACCGCCATACAGCCAGTCGTTGTCGGTCAGGTTCGGAAAGCCCTTGGCACCCTTGGCGTCGGACCCGTGACACTGCGCGCAGTAGGTCAGGAACAGTCGCTGGCCCATGGCCTTCGCTTCCGGATCGGCTGCCACGGCCTTGAGGTCCATATCGGCGTACTTCTTGAAGATCGGCGCGTAGTTTTCTTCGGCCTTCTTCATTTCCAGCGCGTACTGGCTACCATCGCCCGCAGAACTCCAGCCCAGCACACCTTTGTTGTTACCGAAACCCGGGAACAGAACCAGGTAGACGATCCCGAAGATCACCGTGATCCAGAACAGGTACATCCACCACTGCGGCAAGGGATTGTTGTACTCGGCGAGCGTCTCGTCCCACACGTGGCCGTGCAGTTCGACCTTCTCGCCCTTCTTGGCCCCCTTGCCCATATTGGACACGAGGATGAACACACAGAACGCGAGACTCAGGCCCACCAGGACCATGACGTATCCGTTCCAGAAGCCGCTTACAAAGTCAGCCATTTTCTTATCCTTCCTTCCGTTGCCCGTCGGCCTTGTCACCAGCGGGCGGATCTTCATCGGTAAAGGGCAGTTGCGCCGCTTCTTCAAATCCCTTCTTGGCACCTTTGCTGTAAGCCCAGGCGACAATGCCCAGGAAACAGAGCAAGGCAACCACCGTCAGGATGGAACGCAGATCATTGATTTCCACAGCGCAACCTCACCCGATCACTGCACGTTCTGGAGCGCGACGCCAAGGCCTTGCAGATAGGCGATGACGGCATCCATCTCGGTCTTGTCCTTCAGAGCCGCCTTGGCACCGGCGATCTCCTCGTCCGAGTATTTGTGCAGACCGACCTTGTTCAGCGCGTGCATCTTGGCTTCGATATCGGCGCTGCTGACCGCACGGTTGAGCCACGGGAAAGCCGGCATGTTCGACTCGGGCACCACGTCACGCGGGTTGTTCAGGTGAACACGATGCCATTCGTCGGAGTAACGACCACCGACGCGGGCCAGATCCGGGCCAGTCCGCTTGGAGCCCCACTGGAACGGGTGGTCGTAGACAAACTCGCCCGCCACGGAGTAGTGGCCGTAGCGCTCGGTCTCGGCGCGGAACGGACGGATCATCTGCGAGTGGCAGTTGTAGCAACCCTCGCGGACATAGACGTCGCGGCCAACCAGGCTGAGCGGGTCGTACGGCTTGACCAGCTCGTTTTCCGGCGTGGTGGTGGATTTCTGGAAGAACAGCGGAACGATCTCGACCAGACCGCCGACGCTGATGGTGAGCAGCGTCAGGACGATCATCCAGGGAACGCTACGCTCGATGAAGTCGTGCTTCGAATTTTGAGCCATGTTCGTCTCCTGCGATTAGGCGTGAGCGGCCTGCGGATTGACCACAGGAGCGTTGTAGGCCTTCTGGCCGGCGATGGTCATGACCATGTTGTAGAACATGAGGAACATGCCGCCGAGGAAGAGCACGCCACCGAGCAGACGGATGGACCAGAACGGATAGCTGGCCTTCACCGACTCGACGAAGGAGTACGTCAGGGTGCCGTCCGGGTTGGTCGCACGCCACATCAGACCCTGCATCACACCGGCAATCCACATGGAGGCGATGTAGAGCACCACACCGATGGTCGCGATCCAGAAGTGGGTCGTGATCAGCTTGGTGGAGTACATCTCGGTCTTGCCGTACATGCGCGGCAGGAGGTAATACACGGAGCCGATGGAAATCATGGCCACCCAGCCCAGGGCACCGGAGTGCACGTGACCGACGGTCCAGTCGGTGTAGTGCGACAGGGCGTTGACCGTCTTCACGGACATCATCGGGCCTTCGAAGGTCGACATGCCGTAGAACGACAGGGAGGTGATCAGGAACTTCAGGATCGGGTCGGTACGCAGTTTGTGCCATGCGCCCGACAGGGTCATGATGCCGTTGATCATGCCACCCCAGGACGGAGCCAGCAGAATCAGGGAAAAGATCATGCCGATGGACTGGGTCCAGTCAGGCAGGGCCGTGTAGTGCAGATGGTGAGGACCCGCCCACATGTAGGTAAAGATCAGGGCCCAGAAGTGCACCACGGAGAGGCGATAGGAATAGACCGGACGCTCAGCCTGCTTCGGCACGAAGTAGTACATCATGCCCAGGAAGCCCGCGGTCAGGAAGAAGCCCACAGCGTTGTGGCCGTACCACCACTGGATCATGGCGTCCTGAACACCGGCGTAAGCGGAGTAGGACTTGGTCAGCGTGACCGGAATGGCTGCGCTGTTTACCAGGTGCAGCAGTGCCACGGCCAGAATGAACGCGCCATAGAACCAGTTGGCCACGTAGATATGGGAGGTCTTGCGCTTGGCGATGGTGCCAAAGAACACCACAGCGTAGGCAACCCACACGAGGGTGATCAGGATATCGATCGGCCACTCGAGTTCGGCGTATTCCTTGCCGGAGGTGAAACCGAGCGGCAGCGTAATGGCCGCAAGCAAGATCACCAGTTGCCAGCCCCAGAACGTGAACGCGGCCAGCGCTGGTGAAAACAGCGTCGTGTGGTTGGTGCGCTGAACGACGTAATAGGATGTCGCGAAAAGCGCACAGCCGCCGAAAGCAAAAATCACGGCGTTGGTGTGGAGCGGGCGCAGTCGGCCGAAGTGGAACCACTCGGCGAAGTTGAGTTCGGGCCATACGAGCTGTGCTGCAGCGATCACGCCAACCAGCATGCCCACAATACCCCAAACCACCGTCATCACGGCGAACTGGCGCACGACTTTATAGTTGTAAGTCGCTTGCGATTGCATGTGAGTCACCTCTTTGATTTAAAACCTTATAACCTCCCGCGCGGCGACAGTCTGTCGGCACGATCGAACCGAAGGATACGCGCCGGTCGGGGAAGCCTTTTGATACAGATCAATAGAGCATTGTATTGCAGCGCACGATGCTCGCCAATGCTTGATGTGGAGTGCTTTTTGGGGTAGCGGGATAAAAAAAAGGGTGCGTTTGCACGCACCCCCAACCCCAACAGAGAGACAAAAATTCCTGCGTCATGAGCCGATCCGCCTTTGCGTCGATCAACTCAATTAACCATGTGTGCATTGTGCCTATTGCACGAATCCAGTCATTGACATGGATCAATCAAACACACACAGGTTGCAGAAACTTGCCCTAATCGGTTGCCAGCGCCATTATTCCCTGGCGCCAAGCCTTGTTTCTACAGCGATTTCCGATCACCCTCGCCTTCGCCATCCGGTTTGTCGGACGGGCGATCAGCCCCCGGATCATCATCATCCATCAGCATACGATACGCCGGTCCTTCCATATCATCAAATTGTCCGCTTTTGACAGACCACCAGAACAGAAAGCCGATGATGAAGACCAGCAGGACCGACAGGGGGATGAGTAAATAGAGGCTTTCCATTAGCGCGCGGGCCCTTTGTTGGCTCGCTGCAGGCGCAGCGCATTGAGCACCACCATGAGCGAGCTGGCAGACATGCCGATACCGGCCATCCACGGGGTCACCCAGCCGGCCACAGCCAGCGGGATCGCTACCATATTGTAGCCAAAGGCCCAGGTCAGATTCTGACGAATGATCCGGAAGGTTCTGCGCGCCAGCATCACCCCATCGACAAGAGCCTGCAAGCGCCCACCCAGCAGGACAACATCTGCCTGGGTGCGCGCCAGTTCGGTCCCCCCGCCCATGGCGATCGAGACATGTGCCTGGGCAAGCACCGGCGCATCGTTCACGCCATCACCCACCATCGCCACGACCCGGTGTTGCGCTTGCAGTAATGCAATTGCCTCGTATTTCTGCTGCGGCGTCAGGCCGCCACGTGCGTCATCGAGCGACAAGGACTTCGCAAACGAGGTCACCGTGTCCGGCGCGTCACCACTGAGAACACCGGTTCGAATACCCGCCGCCTCAAGCTGGCGGATGGTCTGAGCAG
>JBNKNN010000042.1:0-9082 GCA_050293865.1 Hydrogenophaga sp.
ACACGCCCATATTGAACCGGTGCACATTGTCCGGGCGATTGGGGTCATAGACCTCGCCTTTCTCTGCCGCCATGTCTCGCATTCGCTGTTCAATCAACTCCCGGGCCCTGGGGTGAAGCGCCAAATCGACCCCCAACGCAGCAGCCGCGCTCTGGCGCGTATGGTCATCTGGCGTCGCGCCGATACCACCGCAACAGAACACCAGATCGGCCGACGCGAACGCATCGGAGAGCGCCGCGACCAGTCGCGCGCGATCGTCCCCGAGGCACCGCGACCAGTCCAGATTCATGCCGCGGGTCTGGAGCAGCTCTATCACTTTGGGCATGTGCTTGTCCTGGCGTTTGCCCGAGAGTATCTCGTCGCCGACGACGATCAGGCCAATGCCCGCCGGCGTCCAAGACGTGCCTGCCGTCGACGTCACGATGTTCGTCATTGCTTCGTATCCCCTTCGTTCTTCGGCGACGCATTCTTCTCTTCTCTCACTATCGCTGCGTCCTCAGTGATATCTGTGTTCGCGCTGCCGTCCTGGGCGGAGGTGTCAACCGGTTCCGCAGGCTCTGCACTGTTGGCTGCCAGAGGCGATTGCGCAGGAACTGGTGACGCCACCACGGGCAACGCGCCCGTCTCAAGCCGGCGCCGGCGAAGAGCATCGAGACAAAAGTGAGCAAACCACAGCGATGCGAGCGCAAACACCATGGTGTATATCCAGATGGCCAGTGGCACCGTGACGAAAGCCAGCGCGATGAACGTCAGACCAGACGCCCACAACAAGCTGGGCGCTGCACCCAGAAAGCCACTAAAAATGCCCATGACCAGCAAGGTCCCGCGGTACTTGTGCATGATGAACTTGCGCTCTTCTGAACTGGCATGGGTGGCCAGCGCATCGAACGCAAACACGCGGTAGGTCAGCCATCCCCAAATCAGCGGCGGCAAGACAACGATGAGAGGCGGAATCAGCCACAGCGGCGAAGACAGGATGAGCGCCAGCAAGGCCATGGCAGTCGAACCAACCGACCACAACGCGCTGACCACCAGGGAACCTCCGCGCTTTTTTTCCAGAACGGTGAATCGACGCTCCCCGACCAGATCGACCATGGAGGGAGTCATGAACAACGCCACCAAAAGCAAACTTGCCATGACCACCAGCGGCGAAATCATGACCACCAGCAGCAATCTGGCGACAGCCTGATGCACGTTGCCCGCGTCGCTGAAGTTCAACCATGAAAGCATGGTTTGCACCGTTTCCCGCGCCTCGATCCAGGACGCCAGGGCGGCAACAGAGCCATCCCAGAAAAAGTACCCAAACACAAAGGCCAGCACTGCCATGACAGCCAGTGGCAGGAGGGACAGACCAATCACTCGCGGGTGGATGCAGTAAGCCACCGCACGCCAGAAGGCATCTAACATCATCTTCATGTCAGCAAGAATACATGGAATCCATTGATGCCATGCTGTCGCAGGAAATGTCGTCGCCGCTACCATGAGGCCATGGAGCATGTTTCGATCGAAGGCGTTGACCTGGAGATACGCCACATACCAGCCTCCAGCGAGGCATCAGGGCCTCCGCTCGTGTTTCTGCACGAGGGGCTTGGGTGTATCGACCTTTGGCAACACCGCAACGCCGACTGGCCCGCTGAGCTCTGCGCACGGACCGCCAGAGAAGGCTGGGTGTATGCCCGCAGGGGCTACGGGCATTCATCTCCCATCCCGGATGTTCGCGGCAAATATCAGCGCGAAGGCTTTTGGAGCCGGGGGCGGCATCGGGCCAGCTACATGCACACAGAAGCATGGGAGGTCTTGCCACGTTTGCTGGAAGCGGTTCAGGTGCAAACGCCCGTTCTCATTGGTCATTCGGATGGCGCCACCATCGCCCTGCTCCATGCGGCCCGGCACTCGGTCTCGGCGAGTATCGTGATGGCACCGCACTTGTTCGTGGAACAGGTGGCCATCGATGCCATTGCCCAGGCCCGCGAGGCTTACCTCGATAGCAGCGCGGGCGAAAAGTCGCTTCGCGCGCGACTGGCGCGCTACCATGCTGATGTAGACAGCGCCTTCTGGCAATGGAATGACGTATGGCTCAGCGATGCGTTCAGGTCATTCGACATTCGCGAAACCTGCGCCACTGTGTCGGCGCCAGTTCTGGCCATTCAGGGCACTGGCGATGAATACGGGACGATGGCTCAACTGGACGCGCTGCAACAGTCCATTCCACACGCCCAGCGCCTGGAACTGACGGACTGCAAGCACAGCCCACACAAGGACCAGCACGACGCCACACTTGGCGCAGTGGCCGCGTTTCTCAAGGCATGCGCAAACCCTTGAGCAGCTCGACCACATCACAAAGAGCTTGAAAAGGAATCGAGATGGATGCCACGCAATCCTGCTTACCTGAGATCGACGACTTGTCCGATTTGTCCCTGCCTGCCACGAAACGGCCGGCATTTGAGCGCTTGGCCGACGAGTTGAAACGCAATCGCGTCTCTCGGCGCAGCAGTTTTTGGCTACTCGGAGCAGCGTCGGCAGCGCCCGCATTGTCTGCACTGCAAGGCTGTGCCCAATCGCCTGTCACCGGACAGTCGATCCTGGTCGGCATGAGCGAAGGTCAGGAGCGCGCCATTGACGCGAAAGTGGCCCCTCATCAGTTCTCCCAGGATCTCGGCGAGGTGCAGGACGTCGCCAGCAATCGCTACGTCCAAGAAGTGGGCAAACGCATTCAAGGACTGACGCACCGGCCAACCATGCCGTACTCATACCGGGTTCTCAATGCCAACCACATCAACGCCTACACGTTTCCCGGTGGCGCCATGGGTGTCACTCGAGGCATTCTGGTTGACTTGCAGAACGAAGCTGAACTGGCAGCGCTGCTCGGCCATGAAATGGGCCACGTCAACGCGCGACACGCAGCGCAGCGTCAGGGAACAGCCATGGTGGCTCAGGTGGCAGTGGCCGGACTGAATGTGGCGGCCAACGGAAGCAAGTGGGGCGCACTGGTTGGCATAGGTTCTCAGGTGGGTGCCAGCGCACTGCTCGCCAGCTACTCCCGAGACAACGAACGAGAGGCCGATGCCTTGGGCCAGTCCTATATGGTCAAAGCGGGGTACCCGGCCAATGGAATGACCGCCCTGCATCAACTGCTTGTCGATCAGGAAAAGTCCGAGCCGGGCATGTTGGCCACCATGTTCGCGTCACACCCCATGAGTGCCGAACGCCGTGATGCAGCCGCCAGGGCCGCCAAGGCGACCTATGCGGCCAGCCTTGCTGCTTCTCCACAACGAGAGCGCTTCATGGACTCCGTCGCTGACCTGCGGGCAAGGCGAAAGGTCATCAAACTGTGCCAAACCGGTGAAAACGCAATGGCCAAAAAGGCGTTTCCCCAAGCCCGTTCGGCCTTGGCCGACGCCCTTCTTGTGGGACCGGAGGACTATGCCGCCCATGTTCGCATGGCGCAATGCCTCCAGGCCATGGGGCAAAACCGTCAAGCCCATGCCATGGCCCAAAAGGCCCAGGTTCTCTACCCCCAAGAGGCGCAGGCACACAAACTGGCAGGCGTGTTGGCCCTCCAGCTGCGCAACCCAGGCAATGCCTTCGACAACCTGGAACGTTTCGACAAATTGCTGCCAGGCGACCCCGGCATTCTCTTTCTCAAAGGTGTATCGCTAGAAGGCATGGGCCGTCAAAAAGCCGCGGCGCAGCATTACGCCGCCTATCTCAGGCGAAATCGCGAGGGAACAGCCGCCCAATACGCCGTCTCCCGCCTACGCAAATGGGGACTTGTTCGCTGACGCGGCGCAACAATCCAACACCTCGATCGGTTTCAATGAGTTAATAAGTTCTATAATTGAAACATCCACCGAGTACCAAATACCACCGACGCATCGCCCTTCTACGTCGACTAAGTCACAAAAAGGGGTACGCAAATCGTCCGAACGCCTTTCCAGGGACACGCTCGCACCTACAATTTGACACATAAGCGGTGATCTCTCCCTCGATGACTGAACCTTTGCCAATCCCCCTCTGGCTGTTTCTCCTGTTGGTGCCTGCCCTGCTGTTGCTGGGCGGCATAGGGTATCGCTGGTGGAAACTGCGCAGGGAACGACAAAAGCGAAAGCTGCCCAAACACTGGCCTCTATCCGTTCGCGCGCTCCTCAACAGCGAGGAGATCAGGATCTGGCACTGGCTGTCCCGAACCTTCTACGATCACCATGTGATGATCAAACTGCCAGTGACCCGCTTCACCTTCCCTCGCAACCCGGCGGAAGGCAAGGTTTGGTATCAGTTGCTCGCCAGCGTGTACTGCACCTTCACCATCTGCAGAACAGACGGGCGAGTGATCGGATGTGTCGACGTGCCGCCCAAACAAGGTATCCGAACTCCCGTTCGACGCCTCAAGCATGGTTTGCTGACTCAGTGCGGCTACCCCTACTGGATCGTTCGCTCTGATGATCTTCCACCCGTGGCTGAGATTCGAGCGGAATTCCTGGGCGAGAGCCCAGAGGCCCAAACGATCCGCCAGAATGAAGAAGAGCAGCGAGCGCTGCTCGACGCACAGGCCAACCTCCGAAGTGCGATCAGTCGGCGACGCCGTAACAGAGGCAACACCGATTTCGGCGGCCTTTCAGCTTGGCCCAACAGCACCATCGGCGACGGACCGCCGTCAGACCTGCAATCCCAGTGGGGCGAAAACTCGTTCCTGATGCCACTTGATAGCCGCAAAGGCGACCTTCTCTGACTTCCTACGTACGGGAGGCAGTCAAAGGTGCTTCGCAGGCAATCTCGTGCCAGCCCGCCCTGGCCCCTTTCTCTACTTCTGGCGAACAGTCAGGCTGGCGACTTCATCCTTGGTAAGCCAGCGCCATTGGCCTGATGGCAAGTCATCGGGCAAAGACAAAGACCCCATCTGGCTGCGATGCAGTCCAGTCACCAGGTTGCCCACGGCCGCCAGCATCCGTTTGACCTGGTGATACTTGCCTTCCGTCAAGGTCAGGCTAAGGCTGTGCGGTCCGGTGATCTCGCATGCCACAGCCTTGACTGGCCTCGGGTCGTCGCGCAAGACCACCCCTTCGAGCAAACGAAGGCGTTGACGCTCATCCATCGCATCCCGAACCGTGGCATGGTAGATTTTGGCGACATGATGCTTGGGCGAACTCATCCGGTGGATGAACTTTCCATCGTCGGATAGGAGCAACAAGCCCGTCGTATCCTGATCAAGGCGTCCGACGGTTTGCACACCTGCAGAAGCGCCGCCGGGGCGCTGGCGCAATGGCGGCGGCAACAAGGTGTACACGCTGGGGTGCACGGAAGGCTTTTGCGAGCATTCGTACCCAGAGGGCTTGTTCATCATGAGATAGGCCAGCGGCTGGAAAAGCCACTCTTCTCCCTGAACCCAATACACGAGGTCGTCTGTCTCGAACACCTCGTCCGGATCGTCCACCACGCGAGCTCGGGATCCAACACTGACGTGACCCTGCTGGATCAGCCCCAGGCACACACGCCGCGTTCCAAACCCTTGTGAATACAGAATTTCCTCAAGCCTCACGCTCAACCCATCGCTTCACCTTGTTCATCATGGCCACATTGTGCCTGCAAAGGCATGAAGGATTGGGAAGAGTCCTTCACCCGAACAACGAAGGGGACGACATCCTGGGAGACCAGTTCACTGCAAAACGGATAGGCTGACTCCAATGCCGTTGTCGGCGGAGTTCCACCGTAGAACCACCTTTGGGCGTCGCTTTCACTCAACATCTCGTTGGCCATGCTCACGCGCCTCCCTGAGCGCGAAACTGCGCCGAAAAGTCTGGGGAACCGTGGTCTACCGGCTTTCCTTCACGCCTCTCGGCACTGTCATTCGCTGCATCAACGCCATGCGGCAAAGTGCTCAGCCACGCCACCAGCGATTCGCGCACGCTCGGGTCGGACAGTTGAGCTGAAGCCCAATGTCCCACTTGGTCAGGCCAGTCCCTCACCTGCTCCTGAAGAAAACTCCAACGCCACGGCTTGAACGTCATCACAACGACTCCGACACCCGCTGCCACGCCCAGACTCACGAGCGGATGGCGTCGGATCGCAGAAACAACGGGGTCAACCACTGGCTGCCACGACGCCATGTCGGCCAAATGCGCCACAAGGGGAACAGAAGCCATGGTCGGACCGGATGGCTGATCATCCCGAACAACGTTCTCGGAACCTTTCGCCGCGAGGCCGCGCCCGAGAGACTTCTTCATCATCCGCCGAGTCGCAGACAGGCGCATAGCGGCAGCTTGGGCCTGAGAAGCGCCCGATTTGTCACCCACGATCATGTCGAGGCCTCCTTGCTGCTACCCATCCACTGCGCGTCCAGAGCAATCTGCTCGCGCGTCAGGGGGAAATCCACTCTTGCCTCAGACCGGAGTGCCTTCCACCCCGAAAACCCGGAAAGAACGCTAGGCACAGCGGGAACCACCCAAAAGATCCAATGGCTACCCAGTTGAGGGCTGCTTTCCTTTGCCACGACCCAAAGCATGAATGAAACACCCGCCAGAACGGCGGCCACCGCCGCAAAAGCCAGACACGCGGCGAACCATGCCCACCGCGTCTGAACCTGGCGCGCAGCTTCTTCCGCCTCAGCTCTGAAGAGCCCGGCATAGGCCTGAGCATGCTCCGATACCAGCTCAGGGCGACGCAGCGCAAGTTGGACAAAGGTTTTCAACATGATGACTCACTCCTGCAAGTGCCAACGCGATGACGACGGACGGAACCGCGAGGGCCCCGCCTCCAGCCCTCAGCTTGCAGACTTGCGCTTCTTGGCCATCGACACGAGGGTGGCCACAGTGGCGCCAGCCGCCGCTGCGATCAGCACTGATTGAATCGGCTTCTCACGCACCTTGGTCGCAGCCTTCTCGGAATACTGGTTCGCCGTCTCCTTGACCTTGACTTGAGCAGCTTTCGCCTGATCGACGCGTTTTTGAGTGAACTCATCCACCTGGGCTGCAGCCGCTTCCAGTTTGCGAGGCGCTGCTTCGTGCAGGCTCTTGACGGATGCTTCCATCTTGTCCAGGGCCCCATTGGTGGCGGCTCGAGTCGATTCGATCAGACCTTCGGTCGCTGTCGCGGTTCGGTCAGCGGCCTTCTCGACGGTTCCGAAGGTGTTGTGAATGGCTTTTGAAGTGGCGTTCATGGTTTATCTCTCCTTGGTTTAATGTCAGCGAACTCGATCGTTGATGGGTCAGAGCGACACAGGACCTGGATCCCGTATGGCATGCCGCCCGAGTGTGGTGTCGTTTAGCGCTTTCCCAAGCCCAACAGGAAGGTAGCGATTGCCATCACCACAAAGACCAAGAACAGCAACTTGGCGATGCCCGCGGCACCTGCAGCGATGCCACCAAAGCCGAAAACAGCGGCAATCAGAGCGATAACGAAGAAAACAACAGCGTAGTGCAGCATGGTGAACTCCTTTTTTTGATGGAGACCTGGCGGAAGTGCCTGGACATGGGTTCACTTTAAAACTGCAAGCTCGGCATCTGCAGCAGTCGAAGCCGCAAGCCGTTGTCGGCGGTTGAACCGAAGCGTTGTAGGAGCAGGCCTACTTGCTGTTTGAACTGGCCGTATGCCCCGCTGGCAACGGCACCTGGGCACAAATGCGGGCTCCCTCTCCTGGAGCAGACGTCACCTCTAACTCCCCGCGAACGGCCTCCACACGAAAGCTCATCCCCCTCAAGCCATGGTGTCCGGTGTGATCAGCTTTGGGATCGAAGCCAACACCGTCATCCTGAACACACAGGTTGACGCTTCCATTCGAGTTGCGTAGCGTGACGTCGACACGCGCCGCGCCAGCGTACTTGCCAACGTTCGTCAAAGCTTCCTGTACCACCCTGAACAAAGTCAACTCAATGGCCGGCGTGGTTTTGATATCGTCGAGCTGGACGTTCACCTCCAGGCCTGAACGCTCGGAAAATTCACCGCACAGGATTTCCAGCGCGGGCACCAGACCCAGGCTGCTCAAAGTCGACGGCCTGAGGTCTTCGATAATTCTGCGCTTGAGAGCAATACCGGAATTAAGCGTCTCGGTCAGGTGAGACAAACGGGGCAGGAGATCTGGCAAAGACTGCTTCATCTTGGGCTTGATTCGAGCCACATCCAGTTTGGCCGCCGTGAGCAAAGCACCCAACTCGTCGTGGAGTTCCCTGGCCAGAGAGGCGCGTTCGTCCTCTCGGACCGTCTGCATGTGCTGAGCCAACTCCCTCAGGTCCTTGGTTCTCGTGTGCACCACTTCTTCCAGTGCGTCCCGCTCGCGTGCGAGAGCCTGCTGTTGCTCCTCACGCTGGTCCTGCATGGCACTGGCTTGCCGCATGAACATGATCAGCACCAGCAAGCTCAGAAAGGTGAGCGAAGCCACCCCTGTACGACTGAGGCTCAAGATATCGTAAACCTGTTCAACCCCGACACCGATCTTGCCGGCCTGATCGACCAACAACGCATCCACCTCGGCTCTAAGCTCGTCCATCAGGTCTCGCCCGAATCCCGAGCGAACCAAGTCAAGCGCCGCGGCTCTGTCGCCTGCATCAGCCCGCTTCATCACCTCTTCCATCTCTGCGAACTTGGCGTCAACGACCCGGGCAATATTCTCCATGCGCTCCAGCGCCATGTCGTCCCCCAGATCCGAATAGGCTTTCTTGAGCACAGCCAATTGCTCATTGGCTCTCGCATGGGCCTGATGGTAGGGATCCAGGTAGTCCTCTCCTCCCACCAGCAAATAACCACGCTTGCCACTCTCCGCATCCGTGACGAGTCGGAGCAACTGGATCAATTCGAGGCGGGCGCGCCCTTTGTCCACCTGCTCGGACAAGTGCCCGCGAGCCTGCCGATAGGCCAGTTCGCTCACACCCATCAGCAACATTGCTGCTACCACAGCCAGCGGATAAGCCACAGCGCGGAAACGGGAAGCATTGGAAAAGAGAAAGTTCAGACGCGTCATGCCCTAGACTATGCAGCAATTACGAAATGCACGGAGCAAACCTACCATGATCCGGATTGGTATCGTCGATGACCACATCATCGTCCGCAATGGACTCAAGCAGTTCCTGTCTGAACAGGTCGACCTGCGCGT
>JBNKNN010000043.1:0-4028 GCA_050293865.1 Hydrogenophaga sp.
CGAAGTGGTGAGTGCAGAAGATCTGGGCGGTGGCGATGTGCACACGCAGCTCTCAGGTGTGGCCGACCACCTGGCAGAAAACGACCTGCATGCCATTTCCCTGGCGCGACAGGCGGTGAAGAACCTTAACGCTCGCAAACAGCCTCCGATTGCATTGCATGAGCCTGTGGCGCCGAAGTTTGCTGCTGAAGAGCTGTACGGCGTGATCCCTACAGATACCCGCAAGCCCTTCGACGTGCGCGAAATCATCGCCCGCATCGTGGACGGGTCTGATTTCGACGAGTTCAAAGCCCGCTTTGGCACCACGCTGGTGTGCGGCTTTGCGCGCATCGAAGGCATGCCGGTGGGCATCATTGCCAACAATGGCATCCTGTTTTCGGAGTCCGCGCTCAAGGGGGCGCATTTCATCGAACTGTGCTGCCAGCGCAAGACGCCGCTGGTGTTCCTGCAGAACATCACCGGTTTCATGGTGGGCCGCAAGTACGAGAACGAAGGCATTGCCCGCAATGGCGCCAAGATGGTGACGGCGGTGGCCACGGCGCAGGTGCCGAAGTTCACCGTGATCATTGGCGGCAGCTTCGGAGCTGGCAACTACGGTATGTGTGGCCGAGCGTTCTCACCTCGGTTTTTGTGGATGTGGCCGAACGCGAGGATCAGCGTGATGGGCGGCGAGCAAGCCGCAAGCGTGCTGGCCACGGTCAAGCGCGATGGCATTGAGGCCAAGGGTGGCAGCTGGAGTGCGGACGAAGAGGTCGCGTTCAAGGCGCCGATCAAGGAGCAGTATGAGGTGCAGGGCCATCCCTATTACGCGACTGCCCGTTTGTGGGACGATGGCGTCATCGATCCGGCCGATACCCGGCGCGTTTTGGCTCTGGGCTTGTCGGCTGCGTTGAATGCGCCGATTCCGGAAACCAAGTTTGGTATTTTCAGAATGTGACGAAGCTCACCCTCCTGTGGCGCCTTGCGCCGCCCCCCAAGGGGCCGAGAGCGGGCTGGCAGGCGGAACCGGATCTGGACCAGGGCTGACCTCGGTCGGGAGGGCTGGTCGCACACTTGAACTGAGATTTTCGAAACGATGAACCCTACTGCTCACTTTCTTCAACTGGCTGGCTACAACGTCTGGGCGACGCGACGTTTGATCGAAGCGGTGGACGCCTTGAGCGAAGAAGACTATCGACGCGATGCTGGGCTGTTCTTCAAGAGCATCCATGGCACGCTCAACCATTTGCTGGTGGGCGAGCATTTCATCTGGTATCCGCGTTTTGCGAAAGGAGCATCGCCCAAAATGCCATTGGATGCCGAGGTAGAACCTCATCGTGATCGCCTGGGGCAGGCGCTCAAAGGTGGCGCGGCCAACTGGTTGGCGTTGATCGAATCCTGGGCGCCGGAAGAGTTTGATGGCGACCTGAGCTACACCAACATGCGTGGGCAAGCGGTGAGCTTGCCGTTTGCAGCCACGCTGGCACATGTATTCAACCACGGAACGCATCACCGCGGCCAAGTGACCGCAGCGCTCACTGCGATGGGGCAACCCGGCCCGGAGCTGGACTTTGTGTACTACTTGCAGCTGGAGTCACGCGAGGGCAAGGCATGAGTGAGAACCTTCGCATCGATGTGATTGACGGCGTGGCGCGCGTGACGCTCACGCGCCCTCAAGTGCGCAATGCCTTCAACGATTCGTTGATCGGCGAGTTGGACGAGGCATTCTCCTCTCTGGGTGGGCGCGATGACGTTCGCGCCGTGGTGCTGGCCGCAGAAGGGCCGGCATTTTGCGCAGGTGCCGACTTGAACTGGATGCGCGCCATGGCGGACTACTCCCGCGAAGAAAACCTGGCGGATGCAGGGCGCCTGGCCGACATGCTGCGTGCCATCTACGAGTGCCCCAAGCCGACCATCGCCCGCGTGCAGGGTGATGTGTATGCTGGAGGCATGGGGTTGGTGGCAGCGTGTGACATGGCGGTGGGGGTGAATACCGCGCATTTCTGTTTGAGCGAGGTGAAGCTGGGCTTGATTCCGGCCACGATCAGCCCCTATGTGATTCGGGCCATGGGCGCCCGTGCGGCGCACCGCTATTTCCTCACGGCTGAGCGGTTTGACGCGTCGGAAGCGCACCGTGTGGGGCTGCTGCATGCGCTGGCCAGTGATGAAGATGCGCTGGACGCTCAGGTGCGAGCATGGACGGATGCCTTGTGCAGCGCCAGCCCGAATGCAGTCACTGCGTGCAAACGCCTGGTGCAAGACGTGGCGCACCGGGAACTTGAAGCGGGTTTGATTGCCCAAACTGTGGAGGGCATTGCCGATATTCGTGCCAGCAACGACGGTAAGGAAGGTGTGCAGAGCTTTCTGCAAAAGCGCAAGCCGGGCTGGCTGGTGTGAGCGGCAAGCATGGGGCCTGACGCCTGACCGCAAGGAGGAAACCGCATGACAACGAACAACACGAATGCGACCGAAGCAGCACCAGGCGTCTGGGAGCAGGTGGGGATGTGGTGGTCGAGCGTCGGTGGCGACGCTGCGACCGAGGGTGCTGCTCAAGTGGGCGCCAGCCTGGGTGACGCAGCTTCCACGGCCATGAACCACATGGACATGCCCAGCCTGCTGGCCTTGGCGGCTGCACTGGGTTGGGCCAGTGGCTTCCGGCTCTACGCGGTGGTGTTCATTGTCGGCGCCTGCGGCGCGCTGGACTGGATTGCTTTGCCGTCTGGCCTTCACATGCTGGAACACCCCGCGGTGTTGCTGGTCAGCGGTGCCTTGTTGTTTGTGGAGTTCTTTGCCGACAAGATCCCAGGCCTGGACTCCGTCTGGGATGCCATCAACAGTTTTGTTCGCGTGCCAGCCGGCGCGGCGCTGGCCGCCGCCGTCCTGGGCGCCGACAGCACCACCATGGCCCTGGTGGGCGCATTGATGGGTGGCACGCTGGCCGCCAGCAGCCAGGCCGCCAAAACCACCACGCGGGCCGCCATCAACACGTCGCCCGAACCTTTTTCCAATGTCGGGATGAGCTTTGTGGAAGACCTGTCGGTTGTCGGGGCTGTCTGGCTGGCGACCAATCACCCGATGTTGTTTGGTGTGGTTCTGCTGTTCGTCCTGGTTGTGATGTGGGTCGTGACCTGGATGTTGTTCCGTTTTCTGCGAGGCGCCTTCCGACGTATTCGCCAATGGCTCAACCCCGAGCCCGAGCCTGAAGGACTGTGATGTTCAAGAAAATCCTGATTGCCAACCGTGGCGAGATCGCCTGCCGAGTGGCGGCAACAGCAAGGCGCCTCGGCGTGCGAACTGTGGCGGTCTATTCCGATGCCGACGCACAAGCCAAGCACGTCGCTGCTTGCGACGAAGCCGTGCACATTGGTGGTAGCGCGCCCAAAGAGAGCTATTTGCAATGGCAGCGGGTGATCGAGGCAGCGAAGGCCACTGGTGCCGAGGCCGTTCACCCCGGCTACGGTTTTCTGAGCGAGAACGAAGCGTTTGCCGATGCGTGCAAGGCGGCGGGCCTGGTGTTCATCGGCCCGTCGGCGGACAGCATCCGGGCCATGGGCCTCAAGGCCGAATCCAAGCGACTGATGGAGTCTGCCGGTGTGCCGCTGGTGCCTGGCTACCACGGTGAAGATCAGGACCCCGCCTTGCTGCAGCGCGAGGCCGACCGGATTGGCTATCCCGTTCTGATCAAGGCCAGCGCTGGCGGAGGCGGAAAAGGCATGCGCGTGGTAGAGCGCAGCGAAGATTTTTCAGCCGCGTTGGCATCGTGCCAGCGTGAAGCGCGCAACAGCTTTGGCAGCGATGCGGTGCTGATCGAGAAGTACGTTCAAAGGCCGCGGCACATCGAGATCCAGGTGTTTGGCGACAGCCAGGGCAACGTGATTCACCTGTTCGAGCGCGATTGTTCGGTGCAGCGACGCCACCAGAAGGTTCTGGAAGAGGCGCCCGCTCCAGGCATGACGCCAGAGCTGCGCGCCGAAATGGGCGCGGCGGCGGTGGCGGCTGCTAAGGCCGTGAACTACGTGGGGGCCGGCACGGTGGAGTTCATCGTGGAG
>JBNKNN010000044.1:0-21098 GCA_050293865.1 Hydrogenophaga sp.
AGCCAATGTCCAAACCCCAGGCGTTCGGAGAGCGTGCGACGGAAAATGGGCGGCGCTTCCGGGCGCATGGCTTCTGCCGGCGGTAGCCGAAACGCCCGCCAAAGGCCTTGCGCTGTGCCCAGCGCACCGGCCGATATGGCAAAGGCTATGGCCATCAGCCAAACGACGGGCGATATGTGCCATTCCAGATAGGGAAAGCGATAGAACTCCATGTACATGTTGGCCATGCCATTGCCCATCCAGGCGCCAAGCAACATGCCGGGTAGAACGCCCACGCTGACCATCAGGAGTACCAGCTCCACATAGTGCAAGCTGACTTGCCAGCGGGTATAGCCAAACGCCTTGAGCACGGCTATCTGTTCCCGCTGGGTTCCGATCAAACGGCCAATGACCACGCTGAGCAGAAAAGCCACCACGGCCAGAAAGATCACGCTAAAAAGCCGAGTCATGGTCGCCAGTTGCTTGAGCTCCTCATCCAGAAAACGGTGTGACATCTGCAGGTGCCTGTCGTGCGCCCCGACCCCGCCATAGGGCTCCAGTAACTCGTCAAGCCGATCGATCACGCCTTGCGCGCTACTGCCTGGCGTCAAGGTGAGGGAGACCTGGTTGAAGGCGCCATCCAGATCAAAGGCGGTGGCCAGTGCCGTCTTTTGCATCCACAGGATCGAAAAGCGCTCGAAATCCGGGAACATGTCACCTGATCGGATTTGATAGATGTATTCCGGCGACAGGCCAATGCCGCTGATGCGCAGAATCTCTCTGCGCCCATTGAAATTCGCTGGCAGCACGTCGCCAGGATGGAGCCCGTGGGCTTGAGCAAAGGCTTCTCCCACCACCACCTCGTCGGGGGAAGAGGGCATGTCGCCTTCTCGCAGGTACACGCTGTTCAGCGGGTCATCGCCCGGCTCCGGTAGCGAGATGGCCAAACCTGTTACCGCATCGTCGAAGTTTTCCAGGTCGATCGTGACGTAGGCAAACACGCGCGTGAGCACGCGGTCCACGCCGGGAATATCTCGGACTTCCTGTTCGATGGCATTGGGTGCCCGCTTGAGACTGGCGAACACTTGCGCGAAACGATAGGTCTCGTAGAAGCTTGCCCGGGTCTGCAGCAAGGCATCCCGATTGGTCACTGCCATCACCATGGTGGAGATGGCTCCAATCACCACAAGGGCGATCGCCAGAGACTGCCCCCGCAACTGCCAGAAGTCGCGCAGCAGCTTGCGGTGAAGTGCCATCACCACTGGAGTTCCTCAGCGCGCTTGGGCCGAGCGTTTTGCTGCTCGTTGACGATGGCGCCGTCACTGAGGTAGATCACCCGGTCGGCCATGTCTGCGATACCGGCATTGTGGGTGATGATGACCGTGAGTGCGCCTGTGGCCTCGTGGATGCGCTCCAGTGCCTGCAAAACGAGAACACCCGTGCGGGAGTCCAGTGCCCCCGTGGGTTCGTCGCACAGCAGAACGGCGGGTCGCTTGGCGATGGCTCGTGCAATGGCCACGCGCTGCTGCTCGCCGCCAGACATCTGCGCCGGGAAGTGATGAATCCGCTCCTTGAGTCCGACGATCTCCAGCGCCTCTTCAGGACGCATGGGGTCTTCGGCAATGTCGGTCACCAGCGCTACGTTTTCCACTGCCGTGAGACTGGGAATGAGGTTGTAGAACTGAAACACGAAGCCGACCGAAGCACGCCTGAAGGCTGTGAGCGCATCGTCATCGGCACCTGTCAGGCGGTATCCTTGACAGGTGACTTCGCCACTGGTGGGCGTGTCCAGACCGCCCAGGATATTGAGCAACGTGGATTTTCCGCTGCCCGACGCACCGAGCAGAACAACGAACTCGCCTGCGTGCAGATCAAGATCCACACCGCGAAGAGCACGAACTTCCACTTCGCCCATGGTGTACGTCTTCGTCAGACCGCGGGCACGAAAAACCACATCCGGAGCGCTTTGGGGGGCCTTGGACCAGCCTGTATTCATGAAGCAGAACTTTACGCCCAAAGTGTTGACAGGAACTTGACTGGGCGCAAATTGCTGCAATCGTCCAGGCGACGCCGAGCGACGTGATACATTCAGACCTCTACCAATAGCCGCGATTGCCCGAGGAGCCGTTTGCATGAAGCAAATCACTGCCGTTATCAAGCCATTCAAACTCGAAGAAGTGCGTGAAGCGCTGGCCGAACAGGGCGTCACTGGCCTGACCGTCACCGAGGTCAAGGGTTTTGGACGCCAGAAAGGTCATACCGAGCTCTACCGCGGGGCCGAGTACGTTGTTGACTTTCTCCCCAAGGTCAAGATTGAAGTGACGGTGGCCACGGTGGATGCAGAGCGATGTGTTGATGCCATCGTACGCGCCGCTCGCACAGGAAAGATCGGCGACGGCAAAATCTTTGTCACCCCGGTGGAAAAGGTGGTGCGCATCCGCACCGGCGAGGAAGACGAAGCAGCCATCTGATTGGTTCCCGTCCTTTTGGAAAGCCCGGTTTGGCGACCGGGCTTTTTTGTGTTTTGCTTCCCCATGGAAGCGACCGATGGATCCGGTCAGATCTCGGAGGTTTCGACCGGGTCGGCGAAACCCGCCGCCTCCACCAGGGCGGGCAGCAGCACCAAAGGGTCCGCTTCGCTTCGGATGAGATCCATTTGCCAGTCGCCCATGAACCCTTGTGTCGTGCAATGGCGCATGAAAGACAGCAAGCCGTCGTAGAAGCCGTTGGTATTGAGCAGGCCGACCGGTTTGTCGTGGTAGCCAAGCTGGCGCCAGGTCCAGACTTCGAAAAACTCCTCCAGAGTACCGATGCCACCGGGCAGTGCCAGAAAGCAGTCGGCGCGCTCTGCCATCATTCGTTTGCGATCATGCATGTTGTCCACCACATGCAGTTCCGAGCAGTCGGCTTTGGCCCATTCTTTTTCTACCAAAGCCTTGGGAATGACGCCAACGACGCGTCCGCCAGCGGCGAGAGTAGCCGCGGCGACAGTCCCCATCAATCCGCCGCTTCCGCCACCGTAGACCAGTTGACCACCGCGTTCGGCTATCCAGGTCCCGACGGTATGGGCAAGCCGAGTGTATTGCTCATCGTGCCCTGCGCGCGAACCGCAATATACGCAAACAGAAAAGCTGGGATGACTCATGCCTTTGGTCCGGTTGACGGTGCGGTAAGTAGCATGTTGAGAGAGGGCAGGCTCAGGCGAGCCACCGCTGCCAGATCGCGGCGCTCCAGATTCCTCCGCATAGCAACAGCGACAACAATACCGCAGCACTGCCCATGTCTTTCGCTCGTTTGGAGAGGGTGTGCCACTCGGGTCCCATGCGATCAATGGCCGCTTCGATTCCGGTGTTGAGCAGTTCCACGACCATGACCATGATGATCGAGCCGGCCAGCAGTGCCACTTCAGTCCAATGCGTGCCTACCCAGAACGCGGCAGGGACCAAGACCATGGCCAGAATGGCCTCCTGTCTGAAAGCCGTCTCGTGCCACGCGGCGCGCAGGCCAGCGAGTGAATAGCCGAACGCGTGGAGGATGCGGTGCAGGCCGCGACGCTTCTTTTGCGCGTCCACAGCTTCCTGGGTGACGCTTGGCTCCTTCATTCGCCCTCCTTGGATCCTATGTCGGCCTTTTTGGACTTTGGCGGCTCGGGTGGTTTGTAGTGGATGAGCCGCGTGCCCGCCAGCAAGTCATGAATGAACTGCTGCTCGGGGTTGAAGCGGCTGAGCAATGCCCACACGGCCACCCATCCCAGAGTCAGTGCTGTGATGCCGTACCCGCCCAGATGGAAGACCCCGGCAGCCACCAAGGGCGGAAGAAACCAGACCCAGGAAAAAGCGTATCTGAGCACCGCTCTCCATTGTGAAATCTTCTGGCCTTGGCGGTCTACCACCCTGATATGCCAGGTCTTCATCGCCAGTGTCTGACCTCGCGACCAGAACCACCCGAAGTAGATTCCCAGCACGACAAAGAGAAAGGCCTGCTGCATGTGACGGTTGTCGAGCGCGTGTTTGGTTTGCGTCAACGTCGAGAAGAGATAGCTGGCGATGAAGACCACCCCAAACAGCAGCACGCCTTCGTACATCCAGCTGGCCATGCGGCGCTTCAATGGTGGGGCCAGCAAGCCCGTTCGTTCGGGGTTGGCTGGGGGGGAGTCAGAGGAGATCATTCGGCGAAAAACACGATTCTGGGCAAAAAACGGTGTCGTATTGTCTCATCAGGGCCGTTGAGCCCCAGGAAAGAGGAGATTTTGGTAGACGAAAGTTATTGCAGTGCACGATAATGGAAGGCTGCAATTTCAAAAAACAAGGCAAACGGGCCTTGGTCCGGCGAGTTTACGTTTTCGCCCATGTCCACTGGCCTTAAGTTCCGACAGCGCTTCACAAGAGTGGTTGAAGGGGCACCCTAGGTTTTTCGCTTCCGAAATTCTCGAAAGGTTCATCGAAATGGAAATCAACAAAGCCGAAATGGCATCGGCAGCGGCTGCTGCTACCTCTGGCGCTCCTGAACTGCGCGGCGCAGAGATCCTCGTCAAGTCCCTTCAGGCAGAGAACGTCCAGTACATCTGGGGTTACCCCGGTGGTGCTGTTCTGCACATCTACGACGCGTTCTACAAGCAGGAAACCATTCAACACGTGCTGGTGCGCCACGAGCAGGCTGCCGTGCACGCCGCCGACGGTTATGCCCGCGCCACGGGTGATGTCGGTGTGGCACTGGTCACCTCCGGCCCAGGCCTGACCAACGCCGTGACAGGTATCGCCACAGCCTATATGGACAGCATCCCGATGGTGATCATCTCGGGTCAGGTCCCCACTGCTGCGATTGGCCTGGACGCCTTCCAGGAATGCGACACTGTTGGAATTACCCGCCCCATCGTCAAGCACAACTTTCTCGTCAAAGATGTGCGCGACATGGCCGAGGTGGTGAAGAAGGCCTTCCACATTGCGCGTAGCGGTCGTCCGGGCCCGGTTGTGATTGACATTCCGAAGGATGTGTCTTTCAACAAGGCCGCCTGGAACGGATATCCTGAGTCCGTGGAAATGCGCTCGTACAACCCGGTGCGCAAAGGCCATGGTGGGCAAATCCGCAAAGCCTTGCAGTTGTTGCTGAGCGCCAAGCGTCCCTATATCTATACCGGTGGCGGTGTGCTGCTGGGCAATGCTGTGCAAGAGTTGCGCACGCTGGTGGATCGCCTGGGTTACCCCGTCACCAACACACTGATGGGGCTGGGCGCTTATCCGGCCACTGAGCGAAAGTTTCTGGGCATGCTGGGCATGCATGGAACGCTCGAGGCGAACAACGCCATGCAGAACTGCGATGTGCTGCTGGCTGTCGGGGCCCGTTTCGATGATCGTGTCATCGGAAACCCCAAACATTTCTCGCAGAACGATCGCAAGATCATTCACATTGACATCGATCCCTCTAGCATTTCCAAGCGCGTGAAGGTGGATGTGCCCATCGTGGGCGACGTCAAGGACGTCCTGACCGAACTGCTCAAAATGCTCGACGAGACGGACGCCAAGCCCGATGAGGGCGCGCTGTCAGCTTGGTGGGAGGCGATCGAAGGCTGGCGTTCGCGTGATTGCCTGAAGTACGACCGCAACAACAAGGACGTCATCAAGCCCCAGATGGTGGTTGAGACATTGTGGAACATGACCAAGGACGCCGATGCCTACATCACGTCCGACGTCGGTCAGCATCAGATGTGGGCGGCTCAGTACTATCGGTTTGACCAGCCGCGTCGCTGGATCAACTCCGGCGGTCTAGGAACCATGGGCGTGGGCATTCCGTACGCCATGGGAATCAAGCTGGCCAAGCCTGAGAGCGAGGTTTTTTGCGTGACGGGCGAGGGCTCGGTGCAGATGTGCATCCAGGAGCTGTCGACCTGCCTGCAATACAACACGCCGATCAAGATCCTCTCTCTCAACAATCGTTACCTAGGCATGGTACGCCAGTGGCAGGAGATCGAGTATTCCGGTCGCTACAGCCATAGCTACATGGATGCACTGCCCAACTTCGTGAAGCTGGCGGAGGCTTATGGCCACGTGGGCATGCTGATCGAGCGTCCACAAGACGTCGAACCAGCATTGCGCGAGGCCCGAAAGCTCAAAGATCGCACTGTGTTCATGGACTTCCGTACCGACCCGACCGAGAACGTTTTCCCGATGGTTCAGGCTGGCAAGGGCATCACGGAAATGCTCCTGGGCGCGGAGGATCTCTGATCCTGACCCAGATGGGCGACAGGCCCACGAACTGACCGCCGGATACGGGCGCCTTGCGTTCGTTCCGGCACCTTCCAAAGACGAATCTATTGTCCGCCAAGTCCGTCACTTACCGGTGACGGGGGAGGGCGGCGAAAAGAGGAATCGACGACATGAAACACATCATTGCAGTCCTGCTCGAAAACGAAGCAGGCGCTCTATCCCGCGTGGTGGGCCTGTTCTCGGCCCGTGGCTACAACATCGAGTCCCTGACCGTGGCCCCCACCGAAGACCCGAGCCTTTCTCGCATGACTATCCAGACCACCGGGTCGGACGACGTCATCGAACAGATCACCAAGCATCTGAACCGCCTCATCGAAGTCGTCAAGGTGGTCGACCTGACCGAAGGTGCGTATACCGAGCGTGAACTCATGCTGGTCAAGGTTCGCGCGGTAGGCAAGGAGCGCGAAGAAATGAAGCGCATGACGGACATCTTCCGTGGCCGCATCATCGACGTAACGGAGAAGAGCTACACGGTCGAACTCACGGGTGACCAGGCCAAGAACGACGCCTTCCTGCAGGCCATTGACCGCAGCGCCATTCTTGAAACCGTCCGCACTGGCCCGTGCGGCATCGGTCGCGGCGAGCGAATTCTGCGGGTTTGAGGCCTGTAGGCCAGACGCGCTAACATACGCGGTTTACCGCACAACTCCACTATCCAGATTTCAAACGGAGCAACCTCGTGAAAGTTTTCTACGACAAAGACTGCGACCTCAGCCTCACCAAAGACAAGAAGTTTGCCATCATTGGTTACTGCTCGCAGGGCCACGCACACGCTCAGAACCTGAACGACAGCGGCGTCAACGTTGTCGTTGGTCTGCGCAAGGGCGGCGCTTCCTGGGACAAGGTAGGCAAAGCCGGTCTGACCGTGATGGAAGTCAACGACGCTGTTTCCAGCGCCGATGTCGTGATGATTCTGCTGCCAGACGAGCAGATCGGCGAGGTCTACAAGAACAACGTCGAGCCCAACATCAAGCAAGGCGCTTCCCTGGCTTTCGCTCACGGCTTCAACGTGCACTACAACCAGGTCGTGCCCCGTGCCGACCTGGACGTATGGATGGTCGCCCCCAAGGCGCCAGGCCACACCGTGCGCAACACCTATACCCAGGGCGGCGGCGTACCTCACCTCGTGGCTGTGCACCAGGACAAGTCCGGCAAGGCCCGTGACCTGGCCCTGAGCTACGCCATGGCCAATGGTGGCGGCAAGGCTGGCATCATCGAGACCAACTTCAAGGAAGAGACCGAGACCGACCTGTTCGGCGAGCAGGCCGTGCTGTGCGGTGGCGCCGTCGAGCTGATCAAAATGGGCTTCGAAACCCTGACCGAAGCCGGGTATGCCCCGGAAATGGCTTACTTCGAGTGCCTGCACGAGCTCAAGCTGATCGTGGACCTGATCTACGAAGGCGGTATCGCCAACATGAACTACTCGATCTCCAACAACGCGGAGTTCGGTGAGTACGTGACCGGCCCTGAAGTGGTGAACGAAGAGTCGCGCGCTGCCATGCGCAACGCACTCAAGCGCATCCAGAACGGTGACTACGCCAAGATGTTCATCCAGGAAGGTCGCCTGAACTACCCATCCATGACCGCACGCCGCCGTAACACCGCCGATCACCAGATCGAAGTGGTGGGTGCCCAGTTGCGCGCCATGATGCCTTGGATCGCCAAGAACAAGCTGGTCGACCAGACGCGCAACTGATATTTCGCCTCTGGCGCAAGACAAAGGCCACTTCGGTGGCCTTTGTTGTCTCCGAGGCAGTGCACCCAAGCTCCGGCAGCGGAGAGCCCCGGGGTGGCGTAAACTGCATGTTTGATGTCCTGCTCGCAGGTAGCAAGACGATCCATTTCCACAGGTTAGCGAATGCACGACGGAACCGATTCCCAAGCGCCAAACCCCAACGTCATGTCAAGGCGTCGCAAAGGCATCTACATGTTGCCCAATATGATCACGCTGGCGGCGCTTTTTGGCGGCTTCTATTCAGTGGTCATGGCGATGAACGGCCAGTTCGAATTGGCCACGGTGGGCATTTTTGCGGCGATGGTGCTGGACAGTCTGGATGGGCGCGTGGCCCGCATGACCAACACGCAAAGTGCCTTTGGAGAGCAGATGGACTCGCTTTCCGACATGGTCTCTTTTGGTGCCGCGCCTGCGCTGGTCGCCTATGAATGGGCGCTGCGCGACATCGGGCGCTGGGGCTGGGTAGCCGCTTTCGTTTATTGTGCCTGCGCGGCTTTGAGGCTGGCCCGATTCAACGTGAACACAACTGTGGTCGACAAGCGCTATTTCCAGGGGCTGCCTTCGCCTTCTGCAGCGGCCCTGGTCTGTGGCTTCATTTGGCTGATGACAGACTCCGGGGTTCAACCGTCCACCGTCAACTGGGTGATGTTTGTGCTGACCTTGTTTGCCGGTTTGACCATGGTCACGAATGTGCCTTTTTACAGCTTCAAAGACTTTCGGATCAAGCGAAGTGTCCCGTTTGCTGCCATTGTTTTGGTCGCCCTGGGCATTGCAGTCATCGGCATTCACCCGCCCACGGTGCTTTTCGCCTTGTTTGTTGTCTACTCGCTCTCGGGTTACGCCGTCTATGCTTGGAGAAAATACAAGGGACGGCCCACCAGTGTCATCAGCACCTCGACCGACGAGCCCGAAGAAAGGGGGCTGCATGAATGAGCAAGCAATTCGTAGATGCCTCTATTGCGACCATCGATATGTTCAATCGGCTTGCAGCGCCAGACTGTGATACATTTCTAGCCATGCAACACATTTACCGCGCTCTACTACTGGGCTTGCCATACGGGCAGGCGCTCTAGCGCGCGCGGTTTTAACCACACACGGCCCGTTTGCACCTCTGCAGCGGGCCGTTTGTTTTGGAACTGTGGAGGCATTCAAGAGCGGTTCATGAGACCGCACACCGGAGAAATACGATGAGTGACCAGTTGATCATTTTTGATACTACCTTGCGCGACGGCGAGCAGTCGCCGGGCGCCTCCATGACCAAAGACGAGAAGCTGCGCATTGCGCGTCAGCTGGAGCGCCTGAAGGTGGACGTGATCGAGGCTGGTTTCGCCGCCAGTTCAAACGGTGACTTCGATTGCGTTCAGGCCATTGCCAACACCATCAAGGACTCCACGGTGTGTTCGCTGGCCCGCGCCAATGATAGAGATATCTCGCGCGCTGCCGAGGCTCTCAAGGACGCCCATCGCGCGCGCATCCACACATTCATTGCTACCAGCCCGCTTCACATGGAGAAGAAGCTGCGGATGACGCCAGATCAGGTGCTTGAACAGGCGAAGCAATCGGTTCGCTTTGCCCGCAATCTGTGTGGCGACATCGAGTTCAGCCCCGAAGATGGCTACCGCAGCGAAATGGACTTCCTCTGTCGCGTGCTGGAGGCCGTGATCGCCGAAGGCGCCACCACCATCAACATTCCTGACACTGTGGGTTACGCCGTGCCGGAGTTGTACGGCGAGTTCATCAGGACTTTGCGCGAGCGCATTCCAAATTCCGACCAGGCAATCTGGAGTGTTCATTGCCACAACGATTTGGGCATGGCGGTGGCCAATTCGCTCGCTGGAGTGAAGATCGGCGGCGCACGGCAAGTGGAATGCACTATCAATGGTCTGGGTGAACGCGCGGGCAACTGCTCGTTGGAGGAGGTGGTCATGGCCGTCAAGACGCGGCGCGACTACTTCGGACTGGACGTGTCCATCGACACCAGCCAGATTGTGCCGGCCTCGAGAATGGTCAGCCAGACGACCGGCTTTGTTGTTCAACCCAACAAGGCTGTCGTGGGGGCCAACGCATTTGCGCACGCTTCTGGCATTCATCAGGATGGCGTGCTCAAAGCACGAGACACTTACGAGATCATGCGCGCTGAAGATGTTGGCTGGAGCGCCAACAAGATCGTGCTCGGCAAGCTGTCTGGTCGCAACGCGTTCAAACAGCGCTTGCAGGAACTCGGCATCGAGATGGAGTCAGAGTCGGAGATCAATCAGGCGTTTGCCCGCTTCAAAGAGCTTGCTGACCGCAAGAGCGAGATTTTCGACGAAGACATCATCGCTCTGTGCAGTGATGAGAGCAGGGCGTCTGAGAAAGAGAAGTTCCAGCTGGTGTCGCTGTCGCAACGAAGTGAGACTGGGGAGCGGCCTCACGCCAGCGTCGTGTTCACGGCCGACGGCAAAGAACTCACGGGTGAAGCCGAAGGCAATGGGCCTGTGGATGCTTCCTTGAAGGCCATTGAGTCGCACGTGAGCAGTGGCGCCGAGATGCAGTTGTATCTGGTCAATGCCATCAGCGGTTCAACCGAGAGCCAGGGTGAAGTAACGGTTCGACTGCAGCACGGCGGGCGTATCGTCAACGGCGTCGGCGCTGACCCGGACATTGTTGTAGCGTCTGCCAAGGCGTATCTGAGCGCACTGAACAAGTTGTACGCACAAGACGATCGGGTTGCCGCTCAGGGTTGATTCGGTACACCCTGTCACAGCCTTGCTGCTTGCGCAGCAAGGCTTTTTTATGCCTAGAAAAATTCCGTGAAATCAACAACTTGCAGTCCGCATTGTTTGATGCCATGAGAAAAGGGCCGCTTTTCGATGGTTTTTATCGCTTTGAATGAGGTCTCGCACCCAAGCGGTTGATATTGCTAGTTTTTTCTTTGGCCTCTATACTCGGGCCTTGGAAGTCATCTGCAGTTGGGGCCGCGATATGCTGTTACAAATCCGCCGGATTCAAAACCTTGCCAAAGTCGCCGTATGCACTTTGTCATTGGGTGCGCTCGCATTGACGGCAATGCCAAGCCTTGCGGCATCGGGCAGCCCTGCCAAGGTCAAAGTCTCGGCGTCGGTGGGGAAGAGCAACGTCAAGCGCACCACGAAGCGCAAGACGGCTGCGAAGAAAAGCACTCGTCGCAAGGTGACCTTGTCGTCCAAGCGCAAGAGTGAGGCGAATGCCGCGACTCGTCGCTTGTCCGCACGTTACGCCAAGCGGCCGGTTTCGGCGAAATCGCAGCACACCAAGACAGTCGCCATCGCCCGTCCCCCGGTGCGTTCTGTGGGTGAAGCGCATGGTTTGCGCTCACGGGACGACTCACTGGACCTCAGCTCCTCGGTAGCATTGGTGCTGGACCAGGACACCAACGAAGTGCTGTTCAGCAAGAATGATTCTGCCGTGCTGCCGATCGCATCGCTGACCAAGCTGATGACCGGCCTTGTGATTGCCGAGTCCGATCTCGACATGAACAAGCGGATAGCGATTTCGCGAGCCGATATCGACACGTACAAGGGCAGTCGGTCGCGACTGTCGGTTGGCACGCGTTTGACACGCGCAGAAATGCTGCACTTGGCACTGATGTCGAGCGAGAACAGGGCAGCGAATGCGCTGGGTCGTACGTATCCGGGCGGCATGCGGGCCTTTGTGCGCCGCATGAACGCGAAAGCCCGTGAACTGGGCATGTATGACACTCGGTATGTGGAACCGACGGGATTGCGCAGTCAGAACAAATCCAGCGCACGAGATTTGGCTACACTGGTCTCTGCTGCGTATCAGCACCCTGTTCTCAGGGAGCTGTCCACCGACCCGAGCCACAAGGTTTCGGTCGGGCGGCGTACGTTGAAATACGTGAACTCCAATCGTCTGGTGCGTGGCTCTGATTGGGATATCGGGCTGCAAAAGACCGGCTATATTTCCGAAGCAGGACGATGCCTAGTGATGCAGGCCAACGTGGCCAACCGTCGCGTGATCATGGTCTTCCTGGATTCTTCGGGCAAGAGCGCCCGCATTCGCGATGCACAGAGGGTGCGTCGTTATGTGGAGTCGCTGCCATTGCCCGTTCAAGCGAACGCAGGCCGCGTGCAGAGTTGATACTGCTCAAACAAAATTGCGCCCCCATGAAAGAAGGCCTCGGTGAGGCCTTCTTTTTTTTCTCGCTTGCGACTATGAATGCCGATGGCGGCTCAGGGAGTGCTCAAGGCATCGCCTGGTGGCGAGCGTCGTACTCGGGACAACCCAGAGCGATTGAGATTTCGGCCGCCGTGTCTCGCAACTTTGGCAGCCAGCTTTCGTCGATGCGATCAGCAGGAGCAGAAATCGACAGCCCCGCCACCAGACGTGACTGGTCATCGTAAATGCCCGCAGCCATGCAGCGCACACCCATCTCTAGCTCTTCGTTGTCTCGGGCAATGCCGGCTTGACGGCATTGATTGAGCTCCTGTTCCAGCAACGCCAGCTGTGTGAGGCTGTTGCGGGTGTTACCGGCCAGCCCAGTCCGCGTGGCGTAGGCTCGGACACGCTGAGGATCGTCTGCGGCGAGGAACAACTTGCCGGTTGACGTGAGGTGAAGAGGGGCGCGACCACCGATGGCTCGAACCACTTGCATGCCGCTGCGCTCAGAGTAGGCTCTTTCCACGTAGACAATTTCATCGCCTTGGCGCACGCTGAGATTGACCGGTTGCTGAATCAGCTTGTGCAGATCGCGCATGGGGCCTAGAGCCGCGTCACGGACGTTCAACCGTGCCTTGACCAAATTGCCTAGCTCCAGAAGGCGCATGCCCAGGCGGTAGCTGCCGGCTTCGGGTCGGTCGACAAAGCGGCCGATGGTCAGGTCATTGAGAATGCGATGTGCGGTTGAAGGGTGCAATCCGGTTTTTTCGCTGATTTCTTTGAGCGATACCGGTTCTTCTTTGGAGGCCAGCACTTCAAGAAGATTGAACATGCGTTCAATGACTTGAACAGTGGGCGTGATGGGGAGGGAGTCGTTTCTTTTGCTCATAGGATCTGGCTTTACGAGCATTTTACAGGATGAAATTACGGCTTGCGGCGTCCTGTTTGGAGTCGACCCGAAATCACGCGCGTTGCCAGCGCCCGTCGATATAGAGTTCGTGGGGCAGGAAACTGGATTTGTAATCCATCTTTCCGCTTTCTTCTATCCAGTAACCCAGATAGACATGAGGCAATTTGAGCTGCCGCGCCTGTTCGATCTGCCAGAGAATTCCAAAGGTGCCATAGCTGGCATGGGCGACATCGGGGTCGAAGAAGGTGTAGACGGCAGACAGTCCACCGTTGAGCACGTCCACGATGGATACCATTCTGAGTTGCGGCGCACAACCATCGCCCATGTCTTCGTGAAACTCGACCAATCTTGAATTGACTCGACTTTGCAGGAGGAATTGCGTGTACTGGTCGATGCTGTCCTGATCCATGCCACCACCTGAATGGCGGTGGCGCTGGTAGCGCAGATACAGCTCGTAGTGCGCTGGCACAAAGCAAAGATTCAGCACTCTCGGGCGAAGCGATGCATGGCGCTTGAAACTGCGCCGCTGCGCGCGATTGGGCGCGAACTCGTCGACAGGAATACGAAGCGGCACGCAGGCTTGGCAACCGTCACAGTAGGGGCGGTAAGTGAACATGCCACTGCGGCGAAAACCATGCTCGACCAGGTCCGAGTAGGCATCGTTGTGAACCAGGTGGCTGGGCGTGGCCACTTGCGAGCGTGCCAGTCTTCCCTCGAGGTAACTGCAAGGGTAAGGCGCAGTGGCATAGAACTGCAGAGTTTCGAGGGGGAGGTCCTTCGGGTACGTCACGCCTGGTTTTGCTCGGGAGGCAGCAATTTTGACCAGTATACGGGGTCGAAGCGCCAGTGCGGCGGACTCAAGTGTGAGGCTTGCCGCATTTTCCTGATGAAATCGGCACGTCGGATGGGACGCGCGCCAAGCGAGGCCAAGTGCGAAGTTTCTTGCTGGCAGTCGATCACGGGCAGGGCGTGTACGCGGGCAAATGCCACCAAGGCAGCCAACGCCAGCTTGGAGGCATCGGTGCGCCTGGCGAACATGGATTCCCCGAAGACCGTGCCGGCAAGGTTGATGCAGTAGAGGCCGCCAGCGAGCTCGCCGTCAATCCAGGTCTCGACACTGTGGGCAATGCCGGCACGGTGCAATCGCGTGTAGGCCTGGACCATGGCCGGCAGTATCCAGGTCCCGTTTTGGCCATCGCGGGGCACTTGGGCGCAGTGCCGAATCACACGATCAAAGCTGTGATTCATACGGATCTCAAGCCGCTGCTCTCTCAAGAGGCTTCTCAATGTCTTTCGCAATGAGCGGTGGAGCTTGAACTCCATGGGGTCCAACACCATCCGTGGGTCTGTGCACCACCACAGAATGGGCTGACCCTCTCCGTACCAGGGAAAGATACCTTTGCTGTAGGCTGAAATAAGTGTTTCGACATCCAGTACGCCGCCAGCAGCCAGCAACCCAGGGGCTGGATCATCCGGCCCCCAAGCTTGGTCGACAGGAGGAAACGGCTGTCCTGGCTCGAGCCATGGGAGGGGAGATGGGGGCGTTAACGACATGTTTTGATTTTTCCGCAAAACAGCACGGTTGTGTGGCCTGGGCCTGTCGTTTTTGCCGTTGTGCGGGCGCTCGCGTGTCTCATGCTCCTTGCGCTTCGCTTGAGGCAGATCGAGGCAGGGGCGAAATGGTTTCAGTGCCGGGGGGTGTGCTCTTGCCTGCGCCATGCCTCGCGACGAATGAAGCAGTCTTCCGATGGGGCGCCCAAAAGCACAAAAGCACAAAAGCACGAGGGCACAAAAGTTAACGATTTTGGCGTCCAGTTCTGTACTGTCGAAAGACCAGAAAGAGCGCCAAAGCGGCGAGGATGCCGGCGACATCAGCCAGCCAGTCCAGGGCGTCCCCGTACCGCCAACCGGTGAGCGATTGGGCCAGTTCGATCAAGACGCCGTAGACGGCCAACAGCATGGCGACCACTGAAGTCTTGTTGGTATAGGCCAGAAAGCCCAGCAGGGCGAGCACCATGAACCCCAGCGCATGCTGAGCTTTGTCCCACCAGTTGATGAGGGGCGGGGGCAATGAATCGACGGGCAAGAGCGAGAGAACGCCAACGGTGAACAGTGCGGCCCAAAAAGCCAGTGTCACGGTCTTTGCCCACAGAGGTTGTCGATGTGTCTGGTGCATGAAGTGACGGCCGTTCAGGAGATGACGAGCGAAAGACAAAGGCCTTTCTGCTTCAGGGATTTGTCGTTTGCAGCGCTAGGGCTTGGCGCGTCACGTATCAGGCTGCACATGCAAGCCAACTCGTGTGTCAAGCATGAGTCTTGACCCAAACCCGGAGCGGGCCTTGAGCTTCGTGCCCCGACCCAGCAGTCACAGGAGGCACCCCACACAGGTTCTGCCTTGTTTCTGTGAATCAGGGCCGTCGCTGCAAACTTTTGAGCGCTCCGATTATGACAGCCCTTCTCGACCAGTTGGCAGGGGCCGCAAATCCTGTCCTGCCAGGGTCCAGTTCCCCGGCACTGATGCAGTAGCGCCCTGTATGCATATGACTTGCATTGCCTGGGAAAACCCTTTCTAGATCGCCCCAATCGCTGCAGGTCCGGTTCGGCCGTCGAGGATAAGGCCACCAGGGAACCGCTGACGGGTGAGAATCTGGGCAAGTTGATGGGCCACGTGCTCAGCCATGGTGGACTGATGGTGCCTTGCGGCCGTTACACGAACGTGATGCGCGTGATGCCTTCTCTGACCATCCCCCGCAAGCTGCTCTTCAAGGCGTTGGATGTGTTTGGCGAGGGCCTGCGCAGTCTCTGATCTACTCGCGAATCCATCGGGTATGGGCGATGCGCCACTTGCCCGCTTCCAGTTTCATCGGCAGCGCACTGCGATTGAGCTGGTGCTGCCCGTTGGCGCCTACCCGAAAGGGTTGATCCATCATGCCGCTGCGCCAGGGAGGCATCTCTTCCAACGCCTTGGTTACGCTGGCCCTTGTGATGGGGCCCTGGATGCTGCGTAACGCATGCACGAGCGCCCCGGCCGCAAGATAGCCGCCCTGCGAAAGTGAACTCGTTTCGATGTTCTGCGCGATGAGCAGTTGACGCCAGCGCATGACCTGTAGCGATCCGCTCGACCAGGGGTCGAACTCAGCCATGGTGTAGAGGTCCTCACCTGCCGTTGTCAAGGCCTTGGCCGCTTGGGTGGTGTACGCCGGCGTGAGCATGATGACCGGAACTTTGGGCATCGCTGGTCGGCTCGTCAGCACCCATTCGATGGCAGGCCCGCCCGGACCTGTGTAGATCACCGCGTCGCACTGTCGTCCAGCCACGCGCTGCACGATGGGGCTGAGGTTTTCGCCCAGTTCGTACATGTCCAGTGACGGCTCATCTACTCGCGAGCGTTGCGCCCAGTCTCGAACAGCTTTCTGAAACGCCTCGGTCATGCCCGGAAGCGCCGGCGAGACGACGCACAGGCGCTGGCGGTCCAGCACTTGATGGGCGAAGGTCAGGGCGGTAGCAGTCGCAACGTAGGGCCCGGTGTTCAGCGGCGCGATGTGGCTTGAGGAAAAGCAGGCCGGATCGCCACCGGCGCCAGGGAGATTGAAGATGCCGGCCTGGGCGTAGAGCTCCCGGTTCACGCCACATTGCAGCACGCTGGAACCCCCGACAATGGCCACTGTTCGAGGATCATTGATCAGTTCGGATGCGGCGCGCGCGGCTTTTGGAGGAGACATCTGATCGTCTAGCACGCGGTACTCGATGCGTCGTCCCTGAATTCCTCCCGAATCGTTGATTGCATCAAAGTAGATTTTTGCCGCTTGCACGCTGGCGTCAGAGGCGCCAGGGCCGCTGAGACCGCTGACAGCGCCCACCACGATGGGTGTCAATTCTCTTTTTTGGGCATGGGCAGTCGGCGCGATGGTGGCAGCGATGGTGGCAGTCAAAGCCAGCAGACGTATGGCAGTCTTCATGAAATCGCCTTTCGAGGAGTTGACCAGGGACGCAAACCGAGGAGGCCGCGAGGTGCCCAAAGGCTGATCAGAACCGCGACCGCGCCCATGGCGATCAGCGTCCAGCCCCCAGAGATCCCCAGCGAGGTGGCAAGCAGCTCACGAAGTGCAAACCACACGAGCACGCCGATGACTGGACCACCTATCGTGCCGATGCCTCCGACAAGGGTGGCAAAGAGCATCATCACCACCCAGTTCACGTCAAATGCCGCTGTGGGGATGAGGAACATGCCCCCCATGAAGTACACCGCACCGGCCAGCGCACTCAGACTTCCTGAGATGATGAAAGCCACCAAGCGAACGCGCTGCACGTCGATACCCACGCTCTGTGCGGCCACCTCGTTGTCGCGCACCGCCGTCATGGCCAGGCCCAGCCTCGACCGCATCAGCAGCTGAAGCCCGGCAATCGAGGCCAACCCAAGTGCAGCAGCTATCCAGAAACTGAGCTGGCCGAAACGCTCGATGTCTTCCAGTGCAGACATGTCCAGCGTCATACCCCCATTGCCGCCAAGCGCCTGAGTCTTCGAAACCAGCAGGGCAACAATTTCAGCCATGACCCAAATACCGATGGCAAAGTATGCGTCGCGCAAACGAAACAAGGCCGGGGCAGTCAGGCAGGCGCACAGAGCGCCGCCAATGGCAGAGAGCGGCAGCAACACATAGGGTGAAAGGCCCGTCAGTTGTCCCAGGTAGAAAAGCAGGTAAGCGCCGATGCCGATGAACAGTTGGTGCCCCAGCGACATCAGGCCACCATAGCCAGCCAGCAGGTTCCACATCTGGGCCAGACAGATGGCCAGCAGCACCTCACTGGCCAGCCGCATCAAGCCGGCATCCAACCATAGCGGCGCCAGCGCTGCAGCAATGGCGCATGGGATGGTCCAGCTCACTGAGAAAAGGTCGCGAGAGTTCATGATCGACCTCCTGCCAAGCCTCTTGGGCGAATCATCAACGTCGCCAGGAACAACAGATGTGAGTACAGCGAGCCGGCGTTGGAGTCGAACCGCTGGCCAAACAGCTGAGCGACCCCCAGCAGCAGGCCGCCAGCCACCGCCCCCCAGAATGACCCCAAGCCGCCGATGATCACCACTTCAAAGGCGATCAGCATCCGCTCGATACCGGAGAAGGGCGTGAACAGCGTGCGCTGCGCAAGCAGAAACCCTGCGCACATGGCGAAAGCAGCCGCCAACCCCATGACCTGGCAGAACACTCGCTCGGACTTGACGCCCATGAGCCTTGCCACATCCGGATAGTCAGCAGTGGCCCGTACCGTGCGCCCGAACTCGGTGTGGTGAAGTACCCATTGCAAAGCTGCGAACAAGGCAAGTGCCAGCAGCAGCATCAGCACGGGATAGACGCCCACAGAAAGTCCCAGCAAATCCATGCTGGCACTGCCCAGCGCGCCTGCATCCACGGCGCGCGAGTCAGCGCCGAATACCTCTACCATGCCGTTGCGAAGCAGAACTGATAGGCCGAAGGTGAGCATGAGCGGGGTCATCACGTTGCCCGTGCGAACGGCACGGTTGAGCAGCGCGGCCTGCAGGAGCCAGCCGAAGGCGTATCCGATCAATGCCACAGGTAACAGCATGGCCCAGACGGGAATGGTGCTGAACCAGCCCACAAGAAAGAAGCCTGCGTAGGCGCCGAGGACGATGAGTTCGCCGTGAGCCAGGTTCACTACCCTCATCACGCCGAACACAAGTGCAAGCCCCAGGCCAAATAATGCGTAGAGCCCTCCCAGCAACAACCCGTTGATGAACGTCGATAGCCAGTCCATTTCATTCCCCGAAGTAGGCTGCCGTGACTTCAGGCAGCGTGATTTTCCGGCTCTCGCCCTGAAGCTTGACCTTTCCCTCGAGCAGGCACGTCAGTTGATCCGAGGTTGCCAGTGCTCTTGCCACATCCTGCTCAACGAGCACGATGGCCAGGTCAGCTCCGCGTATGCGGTCGAATGTTCGGTAGATCTCCTCCACAACCACAGGCGCCAGCCCCAGCGAGAGTTCGTCGCAGATGAGAAGGCGCGGGTTGCTCACAAGAGCCCTGCCAATGGCGACCATCTGCTGCTGCCCGCCCGAGAGTTGGGTGGCATTGCGCTGTCGCAGGTTCTTCAGAGCGGGGAAGATGTCGTAGACAGCGTCGACCTTCCAGGGCCCATCTCGACGAGCCAGCGTTCCCATTTGCAGGTTTTCTTCCACCGTCAGCGACGGAAACAGCATCCGACCCTCAGGCACCATGGCCATTCCACGGCGAGCCAGTGCCTCGGCCGCCATACCGGTGACGTCTTCGCCATCGAAGCGGATCCGGCCGGCCCTTGGGGTCAAAAGACCCGTGATCGTGCGCAGCAATGTGGTTTTGCCGGCACCATTTGCACCGATCAGGGCTTCGACCTGGCCGCTCTCCAGCGAAAAGCTGACTCCCGAGACGGCTTTGAAATCGCTGTAGAACACGTCGACGCGGTCAACTTCAAGCAATGGCATTTGCAGGCACCCCCATGTAAATTTCGCGCACGATGTCGCTGTCCATGACCTTGGCCGGCGTGTCCTCGAGCAGCTTCCGACCAAAGTGCAACACCATGATGCGGTCGGCAACCGCGTGCAAAGCATGCGCGATGTGTTCGATCCAGATCACCGCGTAGCGCTGCTTCAGCTGCTGTACCAGGTTCACAATTTCGTGAACCTCGCGCTCTGTCAAACCTCCCGCGACTTCGTCCAGCAACAGAAGTCGGGGCTGTGCAGCCACTGCTTTGGCCATCTCCAGACGCTTTCGGTCCAGCAAGGGCAGGGCACCGGCAAGCTTGTGAGCAACGGTGGCGAGCCCGCAGCTCTTCAAAGCCTCATGCGCCGCTGCAGCCGCCTCTTCACCGCGCAGGCCTGCTGCGAAGCTGGATGCAGCCAAGGCGTTTTGAAACACGCTGAGATGACCAAAGGGTTGAGGTACCTGGAACGCGCGCGCGACCCCCAGGCGGGCACGCCGATGAACGGGCAGGCCAGCAAGGGCTTTTCCATCCAGAAAAATGGTGCCCGCATCTGGCATCACGGTGCCCGTGAGCAAGTGAAAGAGCGAGCTCTTGCCAGCACCGTTGGGGCCGATGACGCCCAGGCATTGGCCCATCTGCAAATCCATGTCGATGCCGTCGGCCACGACCACCTTCCCATATGCCTTGCTCAGGCCCCTGACTTCCAGACTCATGAGGTGGTCCTATCTGATCTGCGAGAGCAGCTCCAGCTTGCCGCCCAATGGAATCGAGGGGGCGAGCGAATTGTTCACCACGACGAGCTCATACGGATGCTTGGAACCCGCCGCTGCACGGCGCCACTGCCCCCCGGCCAGTGCGGTCTTCGCCACGCTTTTGATCGGGCTGTTTTTGAAGTCCACCTTGCCAACGACAGTGTCCAGCGTCATGCCCTGGATGGCGTCCCGTACAGCCTTACGGTTGAACGGGTCTCCTGCGGTCTTGAGCGCGTGCAGGCCCACCTCCCACATGGCGTGCACATAGCCCAGAGGTTGCGTCCACTGGTTGCCCGTTGAGCTCTCCCATTCCGTAGCGAGCTCGGCAGCGGATTGCTGGGTGAGGGAAGATCGATAGGGGAATGTCGGCGTCCACCAGACCTCGGTGGACATGCCGTTTCCGGCCGCCCCCAGGGCCTTGAGGGCACTGGGGAACAGAAAGGCCGCAGCAACGGTACAGACCTCTGGTTTGAAGCCCTGTTGCTGCGCTTGCTTCCAGAAGGTCGCAAAGTGGCTCTCGTACATGAAGCCGGAGACGATATCGCTTCCTGCCTTCTTGAACTTGGCGATGGAGTTGCTGAAATCGTCGGTGGCCACTTTGAAGAAGCCGCCGGTGGACTCTGCATATCCAGCCTTTCTAAGGGCAGGCGGCATGCCCGAGAGCGGATCGGCGAATGCGGCGCCCGGCGGGTTATCGATGTATAGCGTGCCGACTGACTTCTTCGTCTCGACACTGTCCCAGAGCGCAGTGAAGGTCTTCACCACATCGTCGGCGCCCCAGAAGAAGTGAAAGGAGTAGGGAAAACCTTTGCTGATCTTTCCGTTGCGAGCAAAGAGAAAAGCCTGCCACG
>JBNKNN010000045.1:0-3931 GCA_050293865.1 Hydrogenophaga sp.
CTCTTCCGATCTTCAAGCGCATGTGCGGTACGAGCGCCTGTACCCCGCGACCATCAATACCAAGGCCGAGGCTCGCTTTGCCGCGACTGTGGCACGCAAGCTGGTGGGCCATGAGCATGTTGACGAGGCGATGGAGCCGAGCATGGGGGCTGAGGACTTTGCCTTCATGCTGCAAGTCAAGTCCGGGGCTTACCTGAGGCTTGGTCAAGGTGGTCAAGGCAGCTGTGTGCTGCACAATAGTCGATACGATTTCAATGATGAGGTGCTTCCCCTGGGGGCAGCCTTACATGCCAGTCTGGTGGAGGCGGCAATGCCGCTGACTGGCGAAAAGCGCGACACATAAGAGATTGCGCAGCCGTTGTTCTATCCAACCAAACCATGAGACAGGAGAGTGAGATGACGTTCAAGAAGACATTGGCCGCGACTTTGGTGGTATCGGCGCTGGGATTGGCCGGCGCGGTGCAGGCGCAGACCATCAGAATTGGAAACCAGGGCGACACTTTGTCGATGGATCCGCACTCCCTGAACGAAACTACGCTACTGAGCGTGACAGGCAACGTGTACGAACCGTTGGTGGGCCGGGATGCAGGCCTTAAGCTGACGCCGCGTCTGGCAACCAGATGGACTCAAACCTCTCCCACTGTGTGGGAGTTCAAACTCCGCAAGGGTGTTACCTTCCATGACGGTACACCGTTCACGGCTGATGACGTCTTGTTCAGTATCGCAAGGGCGCAAGGGGAGGGTTCAGATCAGAAGGCTGCCACTTCCTCCATTGCTGAAGTGCGCAAGAAGGATGACTTCACGGTGGAAATGGTGACCAAAGCGCCAGATCCCTTGCTTCCCGATGCACTGGCCACTGTCTACGTGATGAGCAAAGCCTGGTGCGAGGAGAACAAGGCCACTCTTCCGGTTGATCGCCGCAAAGGCATTGAAAACGCTGCTTCCTTCAAGGCCAACGGCACTGGGCCGTTCCGCTTGCGTTCTCGTCAGCCGGGCGTGAAAACCACTTTTGTCCGCAATGGCAACTATTGGGGCAAGATTGAGGGCAATGTGGTCAATGTGGAGTACACGCCGATCAGCAATGACGCCACGCGTGTCGCGGCGTTGTTGTCTGGGCAGGTTGATGTGGTCGAGCCAGTGCCGCTGCAGGATGTCGCGCGGATCAACGGCAGTGGAAAGGCGAAGGTCATTCAAGGCCCGGAGCTGCGCACTATCTTTCTTGGCATGGACCAAAAACGCGACGAGTTGCTGTATTCAAATGTGAAGGGCAAGAACCCTTTCAAGGACAAGCGTGTCCGTCAGGCTTTCTATCAGGCGATCGACATCAAGGGAATCCAGCGTGCCGTGATGCGTGGCGCCTCCAAGCCCACCGGACTCATGATGGGTGAAGGCGTCAATGGTTTTGACGAGTCGCTGAACAAGCGTCTGGCCTACGATGTGGACGCGGCGAAGAAGTTGATGGCGGATGCGGGTTACGCCGATGGTTTTGAAGTCGGAATGAATTGCCCGAACGACCGCTATGTGAATGACAGTGGCATCTGCCAGGCCGTGGCAGCGAACCTTGCCAAGATTGGCGTGAAGGTGAATCTTCAGGCAGAGCCCAAGGCGACCTACTTCCCCAAGGTGCTCAAACGTGAAACAAGCTTCTACATGTTGGGGTGGACGCCTAGCACCTATGACGCCCACAATGTGCTCAACGCCCTCATTCACTGCGTGGAGGAGAAGGGTGCAGGCCAGTTCAATCTGGGCGCGTATTGCAACCCTAAGGTTGATGAGCTGACGGCGAAGATTCAGTCCGAGACGGACAAGGCCAAACGCGATGCCATGATTCGGGAAGCCTTCAAGATGCATTCGGACGATATTGGGCATTTGCCGCTGCACCAGCAAGCCTTGGCCTGGGGCGTGGCCAACAAGGTCAAACTGGTCCAGCAAGCGGACAACATGATGCCATTCCGCTACATGTCGGTGAAGTGAAGCCAAGGGGTTCCTGGGGCGCCGTGGCAGCGTGGCGCCCCTTCTGTTTTTAGAGGAGCCCCTTCCTTGAGAGCTCTCCTGCCTTCTTCCCTTTCCGACCTCCATAGAGCTTCTTTGCATGCAAGTCATTCGCCGCTGGTTTGACAGCGACTTGGGATACAGCTTTGCCAACACGCCGTCGGCATGGATGGCTGCGCTAGCCGCCATTTTGTGCGCGCTGGGCGCGCTACTCGCCCCTTGGCTGGCACCACACAATCCGTTTGACCTCGCTGCGCTGGACCTGATGAACGCCGAGCTGCCACCGGTCTGGATGGAGGGAGGGAGTCCATCCTTTTGGCTGGGCACCGATGATCAGGGCAGAGACATGTTCTCTGTGATTCTTTACGGCACCCGCATTTCGCTGGCTGTCGGTATCGTTTCGGTACTCTTGTCAGCTCTGATTGGCGTCACGCTCGGCTTGATCGCGGGTTTCGTTGGCGGTTGGGTGGATGCGCTGCTGATGCGACTTTGCGATGTGATGCTGTCTTTCCCTGCCATTCTGGTAGCGCTCATGATTGCAGGAGTCGGACGTGCCATGTTTCCCAACTCAGAGGGAACAGTGGCCTATGGTGTGCTCGTGATGTCCATTACCCTGACAGGGTGGGTGTTATATGCGCGCACGGTCAGGGGGTCAGCGCTGGTGGAGCGCCAGAAGGAGTATGTTCAGGCAGCGAGGGTGATTGGCGTCTCTCCACTGAGAATCATGCGCCGCCACGTACTGCCGAACGTCATGGGGCCAGTGCTGGTGCTGGCCACTATCCAGGTGGCGACGGCCATTATCACGGAGGCCACCTTGTCATATCTGGGTGTGGGAGTTCCTCCGACAACGCCATCATTGGGGACGTTGATCCGGACAGGGAACGACTACCTGTTTGCCGGTAGCTGGTGGATCAGCATTTTTCCCGGAGCTATGCTGGTGTTGATTGCGTTGAGCGTGAACTTGCTCGGTGATTGGTTGCGCGATGCGCTCAACCCGAAATTGCAATGAGAGGTCAGTTTTGACTGCAAGCATGGCCGCATCCAGCGCGCTTCTGGAGATACGGGATCTGGTCGTCGAATTTCCGACGCGCCATCACACTTTGCGAGCGCTCGATAGTGTGTCGCTCTCCATAGCGCCCGGTGAGATCCTGGGCGTTGTGGGTGAGTCCGGCGCAGGCAAGTCCTTGACCGGAGCATCGGTCATTGGGTTGCTGGAAGCTCCGGGGCATATTGCCTCCGGTGAAATCTGGCTTGAAGGCCGGCGGATAGACCAGTTGACTGGCCATGAGATGCAGCGCATTCGGGGCAGGAAGATTGGCGCGATCTTTCAGGACCCGCTGACTTCGCTGAACCCCCTCTATTCGGTTGGTCGTCAGTTGGTGGAGACGATCACGGCGCACCTCCCGGTGAGCAAAGCTGAGGCGCGAGCGAGGGCGATCCAGTTGCTGCTGGACACAGGCATTCCTGCAGCGGAAGAGCGAATCGACCATTTTCCGCACCAATTCTCTGGTGGCATGCGACAGCGCGTGGTGATAGCGCTGGCTTTGGCGGCGGAGCCAAGCCTGATTGTGGCTGATGAGCCAACGACTGCGCTGGACGTATCCATCCAGGCTCAAATCATTGCCTTGCTCAAGCGCGTCTGCAGAGAGCGCGGAGCGGCTGTGATGCTGATCACCCACGACATGGGTGTCATAGCCGAAACCTGTGATCGTGTCGCCGTGATGTACGCGGGGCGAGTGGTGGAGGTCGGGCCAGTCCATGAGGTGATCAATCACCCGGCACACCCATATACCCGCGGATTGATGGACTGCATTCCAGACATGTCTGTGGAGCGCGAGTTTCTTCACCAAATCGATGGCAGCATGCCGCGGCTCAATGCCATTCCGCAGGGATGTGCCTTCAATCCCCGCTGCGATCGGGTGTTCGATCGTTGTCATGT
>JBNKNN010000046.1:0-16502 GCA_050293865.1 Hydrogenophaga sp.
GATAAATCTTTCTTGCTACATTTTGTGATATTTGTGTCACTGCTCTCTGCTTCCGCTTCGGCCTCGAAGCGCGGAAATGCTGCGGTGCGCAATAGATGTCAGTTTGTGACTGTAACAATAGCAACGCGGGAAGTGTGTCCACGCGAAATGTCGCCGCATAGTTCGGGGCTTTCGTCCGGTTGTGACTGCCAAATCAAGGTCGCATTCCCTGGCGAATTCGTCCCCGTGGTGTGAGCGGCCTGTCATCCTGGACCCTTGGTTCATGGCGCCGTCACGGGAAAAAGAACTCTCGGAGGCTGTGCACTTATGAACCGTTCCTATTGCCTGGTGCTCAACAAGAGCACCATGACCTATCACGTTGCGCCCGAAACGGCGGGCACGAAAACTTCAAAAAAATCCACGCCTCGGGTGCTGGCCGTGGCACTGGCGACCACATTGGCGGGCACCGCCCCCCTTCTCGCCCATGCGGGCAGCGGCTCGTGTGCGGGCACTGCTTCGGTGGTGGTCAGTGACGCACAGACCACCGCATGTGGTTTGACGGGAACACAGGATCTGAGCGTCGAGGCCAGCGGGTCCATCGTGACGGCAGGTGAAGCTGTTGTTTCCACGGCAGACAGTGCTGCGATTTCCAACGACGGGTTGATACAGGCAACCGGGTTGAACACCGCCGGGGTTGCCATCAGGTCCGGCAGCCTCGGTCGTCTGGACAATGCTGGCACGATCGAGGGTGACCGCTACGGTGTGGACATGCGTGTCTCTGTCGGGCAGGTCAATAACTCTGGCACCATTCGTGGCCGCATTGATGGCCTGTTCACCTGGCCGCCTGGCAATCTCACCAACGTCGTCAACACCGGAACCATCGAGGGTGGCGTCAATGGCATTCGCAATGACGGCCATATTGAGACCCTGGTCAACAGCGGCTCCATCGATGCCCAGTACTTCGGCATCCACTCCAATGGCACGATTGGAACCATTCAGAATTCGGGGGCCATCAATGGCGGCCCGCGTATTGGCATCGGTGGCCCTGGCAGCGTGGCGGTGGTGAACAACTCTGGCTCCATCGCGGGAGCGCAGTACGCTATCGATATGGCTGGCGTCACAATCAATCAGGCAGGCGCTGGACGCCTCGTGGGCAATGTTCGTTCCGCCGGTGGTGTGGTTAACGTGCTGTCGGGAGCGACCTTTGTCACCGAGGGCACCTTCGAGGTCGGGGCCTTCAACATCGCCAGTGGCGGCACGACCAGGGTAGCGTCTTCGTCACATCAATTCACCGTGGCCGGGGAACTCAACAACGCGGGGGTGCTGGAGGTCGGCGAAGGCGTCGTCGCCAACGTATCGGGTGACTACTTTCAGAGTGGCACCTTGCGCATCGCGGCCAGTAGTGAGTCCAGCTACGGACGAGTGGCTGCGACGGCGAATGTCGTGCTTCAACCGGGCGCGAACTTCGACGTCAATGTCAATGCTGTCAACACCTTGAGCGCTGGCCAGCGACTGGACAACGTGCTGTCAGCCGGCGGTAGCGTGATGAACAATACGGGTGGTACCCCTGGCGTGACCGACAGCAGTGCGCTGTTTGACTTCCAGTACACACCAGATGGCAACAACGTCGACCTGACCATCGTCCCGGCCACCGCGCCGCCGACCGCGCAGCCACCAACAACGGCTCCTGCCCCTTCGCCTTCCCCATCGCCTGCGCCGGGACCGCACACATCTCCCTCTCCCTCGCCTGTTGCTGGACCGGCCATGTCGCCTGCACCTGCACCTCAGTCGGCCATCGTCGCCGCAGTGATGCAAAACCAGTTGTACAACGGCGTTCCTGCTGCCGAGGCTTTGGATGTTTACATCCAAGGTGGTGCCAGGGGTGACGATTGGGACAAGGTGGTGACGGCATTGGGTCGATTGCCCACCTACAAATCTGTCGCGATAGCAGTGGGGCAGTCCATGCCTACCCTGCATGGCAACCTTGGCCTGGTTGGCATTCAGCACGCCACTGCTACCGACTCGGTGGTTGATCAACAACTGTCCGACGCAGTCCCGAACGGGGACGCAGCCCAAAAACCGGAACGCGCCCGCAACGTATGGGTCAAGCCTCTGGGGCGTTGGGCCAAGCAGAAAGAAACCGACGACATCAGCGGCTTTGACGCTGCCACGTACGGGATTACCGGCGGTGTGTCAGCGGACGTGGGTGCCGGCAACCGCCTGGGCGCGGGCCTTGCCTATTTGCAAACCGATGTGGATGGCCGGGACTTCGCTCAAGGCCATTCAGCCAAGATCGAGGGTGTGCAGATGATGGGCTTTGGACGACATCGCCTGAATGACGCGGGTGACAGCCTGTCGTGGCAAGCTGACTACACTCGAAGCGCCATCGACACCAAGCGCACTCTCAGCTTCATCAATCGTGTGGCGACAGGTGACACAAACGCCAATGGATGGCATGTCGGCATGGGCATCAGCCGAGCGTTGCGCCTGGATGATCAGACCGTCATGGAGCCCTCGATTCGACTTGATTGGCGTCAGGTCAAGGTCGACGGTTACTCCGAAACAGGAGCCCAAGCACTGAACCTTCGGTCGCAGAGTCAGACCAGCGAAGAACTGGTGTTGCAAGTTGGATCGACGGTGAAACACAGCTTCAAGCCTGGCATGGACTTGCTCGGTGGCGCCTATCTGGGCTACGACCTTCGCGCCAAAGATCAAAAGGTCACCGCCGCCTATCAGGGCGGTGGCACTGGCGCGTTTACCACCAGGGGTCTGGGGGCGCAAAAAGCGCGGGCTGGGTTGAGTGCGGGTCTGCAGTGGAAGCTGGGCAGTGATAAACAACTGAGCTTGGCGTACGGCGTCGAAGCCCGCCAGGGCTTGCTCGATCAGAACGCTGCAGTACGCTTCGATTGGCAGTTCTGAGTTTGGGCCCGGATAGCCAACTCACATAGCATGTGCGAAGGGCCTCTCAGGAGGCCCTTTTGCATGAAAGGTCGCTCCGACAGGAGCAGGCGTTTGCTCCCGTTGCAACACGTTGCCGATTGGCACAAGGCGATGGTGAACCGCGGAGACCAATTGCGATCTCAATGTCCAGTCCATTCGAGATAATCGCCTGTATGTTCCTTCGCTCTCTGTCGCCCATTGCCGTGTGGCCCAATGCTCTAGCGCATCGTCAGCTTTATGGGGTGAGCGCATGAGGGTCTCCGCGTGGATGTGGGGGATGGCCTGGACGCTGCTCGCGGCCTGTGCAGGCCCGACCGGCGCGCCCGATCCAGCGGGCACGGGCGTGGCAGCGACAAGCCCGGGGGGTGATCAAGGCGCATCGGCTCCCAGAGGTGATTCGCCTCTCGGTGTTTCCTCGACAGCCGCTGAGAGCGCAGGAGCTGCCCCAGACGATCTGCTGGGCCAGTGGGTCGAGCAGATCGAAGAGGGCGGTTCAGACGGGGCCGGGTCTGAAACATCCCTGGGGCAGGGGTTGGCTTCCTTCTACGGGCGCAAGTTCCATGGACGCCGCACGGCCAGCGGCGAGCGCTTTGACATGCATGCCCTTACAGCGGCGCACCGTGACCTGCCCTTCGGAACCAAGTTGCGGGTGCGCAATCTGCGAAATGGCAAAGAAGTGGTGGTCCGGGTCAATGATCGCGGCCCGTTCAAGAAAGGTCGGATCATCGACGTGAGCCGTGCTGCGGCAGAGGCGCTGGGCATGTTGGGTCGAGGCATCGAGAAGGTGGAATTGCTGCGAGAATAATTGGCTGGCAATACCCAATCCGAGGAGACCTGTTGTGAAAATTGAAACCATCGCCGTGCACGGCGGCTACAGTCCGGACCCCACCACCAAGGCTGTGGCGGTTCCCATCTACCAGACGGTGGCCTATGCGTTTGACGATACGCAGCATGGCGCTGATCTGTTCGACCTGAAGGTGCCGGGCAACATCTATTCGCGCATCATGAATCCCACCAATGGCGTGCTGGAAGCGCGTCTGGCCGCGCTCGAAGGCGGAGTGGGTGCGCTCGCGCTGGCGTCAGGCATGGCAGCCATCACATATTCCATCCAGACCATTGCCGAGGCAGGCGACAACATCGTCTCCTCGTCCACTCTGTACGGTGGTACCTACAACCTGTTTGCGCACACCTTCCCGCAAATGGGCATCACCGTGCGCTTTGCCGATCCGCGCGACCCTGACTCGTTTGCATCCCTGATCGACGATCGGACCAAGGCCATCTTCTGCGAGTCCGTTGGCAACCCGCTGGGCAACGTCACAGACTTCGGTGCTTTGGCCAAGGTCGCTCACGGCGCGGGTATTCCGCTCATCGTGGACAACACGGTGCCAAGCCCCTACTTGTGCCGCCCATTCGAGCACGGGGCCGACATCGTGGTGCATTCGCTCACCAAATACCTTGGTGGACATGGCACCAGCATTGGCGGTGCGATTGTCGACAGCGGCAAGTTCCCCTGGGCTGAGCACAAGCAGCGCTTCAAGCGCCTGAACGAGCCCGACGTGAGCTACCACGGCGTGGTCTACACGGAAGCCCTGGGTCCTGCGGCTTTCATTGGCCGTGCGCGCGTCGTGCCTTTGCGCAACACCGGTGCGGCCTTGTCGCCCATGAATGCTTTCCAGATCATGCAGGGTATCGAGACCTTGGCTCTGCGCATGGACCGCATCTGTGAGAACGCGTTGAAGGTTGCCAATTACCTGAGCAATCACTCCAAGGTGGCCTGGGTCAACTACGCCGGCATGCCCGACCACGCCGATCACGGTCTGGTGCAGAAGTACATGGGCGGCCGAGCGTCAGGCATTATCAGTTTCGGCCTCAAGTCCGACGACGCCCTGGCTGCGGGGACGCGTTTTCAGGATGCACTGGAACTGTTCACGCGGCTGGTGAACATTGGAGATGCCAAATCCCTGGCGTGTCATCCGGCATCCACCACACACCGCCAACTCAACGAGGAAGAATTGGCCAAAGCGGGTGTGAGCAAGGACATGGTCCGCTTGTCCATTGGCATCGAGCACATTGACGATCTCCTGGCGGACCTCGATCAGGCCTTGGCCAAGGCCTGATGCCCAAAAGCGTGAGTTGGCTTTGGAATCTGGGCGGCCTTGTGGCCGCCCTTTACCTGCTCGTTTGTCTGTTTTTCTATGTGAAGCAGCGAGACCTGATGTATTTTCCTCAACCCGCCATGGTGCCTGGCGAGCGCCTGCAGTTGCGCAGTGAGGGCGATCTTCAGCTGGTGGTCAGCGCTGCAGGCCCGGCTGACGCCAGCAGCGCCGTGCTCTATTTCGGCGGCAATGCGGAAGACGTGTCAGCCACGGTCGCCAGCCTGGCAGCCATGGCGCCCGGACAGCGCGTTTACCTGATGCACTACCGCGGCTTCGGGGGCAGTCAGGGGCAGCCAACGGAATCAGGCTTGCGCGCAGATGCGCTGGCACTGTATGACGACGTCAGGCAACGGCATGTTGTGCTCAGCGTCGCTGGTCGGAGCCTGGGCTCGGGTGTTGCTGTGTGGCTGGCGACGCAGCGACCTGTGCACCGGTTGGCGCTGATAACACCGTACGACAGCATCGCGGAAACCGCAGCACACCACTACCCGTTTCTGCCCGTCGACTGGTTGCTCAAAGACCGTTTTGATTCCGCTGCTTTGGCCAGTGGCATTTCGGTTCCAACCACGGTGTTGCTCGCCACGGAAGACGAGGTTATTCCCCCAGCGCGAACCGAAGCACTATTGGCCAGATTCAAGCCCACGGTCGTGACCCTTCACCGCTTCGAGGGTCGAAACCACGGCGACATCTCGTCGGACCCAAAATACCCCGCCGTGATGGCCAGGGCGCTGCAACCTTGAAGCCTTGATGTGAACAGGCCCTAAGCGGCGGCAGGTGGTGGCTCGATGATGACCTCGCACAAACCCGGTCGCACCTGCTGCGCCTCAATGCGCACCGGCACAAAACGCTGGATGACGTCGAAGTTCGTGGTGGCGTGTGGCGTCAGCGACGTGCAGGTATAGCGAGCGGGCCGTCCGCTTTGCCAGACCGCCAGGGTCAGGGGCAGAGCCCATTGGTCTGCCAGATGTTCGTCCAGCGCACCGGAATCGGCCTGGTAGCGCTTTACCTGCTTCACCAGCTTCTCGGCAACTGTCTCTGCCATGACCGACTTGCTTCCCAGTTCGGTGAATACCGTGGTCAGATTCGCCTGCGGCAGGGTGGCAATCATGGCGTTGCCAGGGCCCTCGCTGGCGCGCACCGAGCTTCGACGCACCTGGTCTCCTCGCCAGCCGCTTGACGCCAAAAACTGATCGTGCTCGCGCTGTGACACGCTCCGCGGCAGCCCGGGCGCCAGAATCTCCAGGTAGCCATCTTCCGGCGCGCCTCGCTCGGTGAGATCAAAGGGCTGCAAGGTGCCAGAAATGGAGCGGATCATGCACTCTACCTCACCGCCCCCTGCAGGGTAGAAACCGTTTCGCAAGAGCGTCAGGTCTAGCTCGCAACCGAGTTGGCGCACCAACGGCAGCCAGCTGCGCAGCAGGAAAGGGTAGGGTGGTGCCATTGGGTTGTGGGTGCCTCCATAGACAGACACCAGGGACTCTCCGCCGGCTGCAAGCAGTGGAGGAATCACCGTCTGGAGCACCAGCATGCAACTGCCCGCCGAGCCAATCTCGAAAGCATATTCGCCTGCTCTGATGGGGCCCGGTTGAAACTCCAGAGAGGTCGATCCCAGCTCAGCGCCCACCGCTGTGGACCGGCTGATCGACAGCGACGCCTTCACGCACGCCATGTGCTGCCGCAGCAAGCCAGGTTTGCTTCGGTTGGCACGGATATGGGTCAGGTTGAACGGCTTGCCAGAACAAAGGGACAGGCTCAATGCCGTTCGCAAAATTTGTCCGCCACCTTCCCCGACGGACCCGTCAATCTCAATCATCGCCATTTGTCGTTGTTCTCTTGATCACCGGATGTGACAGCAGCCGGTGCCTCCCGCAGTGCGGTTTTGTAGTGTCTTGGTCAGGGTCTTCGTGCCTGGCTCAAAACGTCGTACAAAGTGTATACAGGGTGGGAAATCATCCGCCAGAGGCCTGGTTCACGGTATCGATGTTTTTCTAGCCGGCTGAAACACGCTTGGCCTCTGGGTTGTCTTTTCCATCACGGCGTCTATCACAGCCACCCTTTCTTGCGGGCGCGCTCCATCTCTTTGTTCTTTTGCATCCTCAATGCGGCCTCTTTTGCCATGACAGGGTAGTTGGGGTGCTTTGCGAAGTAAGGGCCCAACCATCCATCTTCATGGGTGAATGCCATCGTCCATGCGAAGTCAGGTGGGAAGACATAGAAGTCAATGTATCGGTCAGCTCGAGGCCCCGATTTGACGCGCATTGCTGCGCCTCGTCCGTTGGACAGCACGATGACTTCGGTCTCCCGGTGAGATTCATACAGAACCTCGGCTTCCTCGCCTGAAACGCTGGGGTAGCTCTCCCAGCTGAAGGTGTGCCACAGGTACTGGGACATGCCCGGGGCAGCCTGTTTGCCTGTGAACACTTGCCGCCAACCGCGTGCCCATTCCTTCGCTTCCGCCTTGCTGTAGATTTGAAGCACCTCCTCTGCAGCAACGTCGGGAAGCGAGTCGTACTTTGGCCTTCCCATGTGAGTCCTCCTGACTATCCTTTCACACACAACACCTGCTTGAGCGTGTACACCACTTCCACCAGGTCCTTTTGCGCTTCCATCACGGCGTCGATGTCCTTGTAGGCCATCGGGATCTCGTCGATCACGGCTTCGTCCTTTCGGCATTCCACGCCCTCGGTCGCTTTGATCTGGTCTTCGACTGTGAACATCTTCTTGGCCTTGGTTCGGCTCATCACGCGCCCGGCGCCATGGCTGCAGCTCTCGAAGCTCTCGGGGTTTCCTTTGCCACGCACGATGTAGCTGCGCGCCCCCATGCTGCCCGGGATGATGCCTAGCTCACCTTTCTTGGCGCTCACAGCTCCCTTGCGGGTCACGAACACGTCTTCGCCGAAGTGGGTCTCCTGCTGCACATAGTTGTGGTGGCAGTTCACCGCTTCCAAGTGGGTCTCGAATGGCTTGGTGATCACCTGGCGCACGGTGGCGATCAGGTTCTTCATCATCACCTCACGGTTCAGGCGAGCGAACTTCTGCGCCCAGCCCACACCACGCACGTAGTCGCCAAAGTACTGCGAGCCTTCCTCGAAGTACGCCAAGTCTTTGTCGGGCAGGTTGCGTTGGTGCTGCTCGGCATCCTTCTTGGCCAGTTCGATGAAGGTCGTGCCGATGGCATTGCCCACACCACGTGAACCGGAGTGCAGCATGAACCACACGGCGCCCGCTTCATCCAGACACATCTCGATGAAGTGGTTGCCCGTTCCCAGCGTTCCCAGGTGCTTGTAGTTGTTGGTGTTCTTCAGGCGTGGGTAGGCCTCGCAGATCGCGTCGAATTCGTCCTTGAGTGAACCCCACGCCTCATCCACCAGATTGGGCGGGTTTTCCCAGCTGCCTTTGTCTCGTCCCTGGCGCTTGGGCGTCATGCCGTGTGGCACGGCCCTTTCAATGGCCGAGCGCAGCGGGCCAAGGTTGTCGGGCAGGTCTTCGGCGCGCAGCGTGGTCTTGCAAGCCATCATGCCGCAACCAATATCCACGCCCACCGCCGCCGGAATGATGGCTTTGATGGTCGGGATCACCGAGCCCACGGTAGCGCCAATGCCCAGGTGCACGTCGGGCATGGCCGCGATGTGCTTGAAAATCACCGGCAACTTGGCCGCGTTGGCCAGTTGCTTGCGGGCCTCGTCTTCGACTGGCACGCCTTTCGTCCACATCTTGATGGGGACACCGCCTTCGGGCTGTTCGATGTTGTAGTTGTTCTGGTTCATATCTGTTTCACTCCATTGATCGGGTTGTGTTTCCCATGCGTCATGGGTTGCGAATGCTGTTGCGCCACCGCTTTCCTTGATCTTTCTTTGACGCGACAGGGCTTGCAACGCACTGCTGTTGTATCCGGGTGTGCCTTCATCACCTCGTACCACCATTTCTGCCGCCGGGCAGGCCATACACAAAGCGCGCCGCAGTCCTTGCAAGCAAATGGGTGATCGAGGTAGAAACCTCTTTCCACCCACGCTGGCCAGTAGCACATGGGTCGCAGCGCAGCACGGTTGATAGGCACGTGACCCATTGGCTTTTGCCGATTTGCATCCCGCTTCGCTTTCTTCATGCGGCGTTCGAACTTGAGTTCGGCGCGGCGCTGTTTGTTGCTCTTCACCTTGCGTTCCCTTTGTCCTTGGATGTGGTGCGGACTTGTCAGTCCGCCACGGCACTTGTCTAGGCTGGCTTGATGGACACCAGGCCGTTGAGCACCTGGTCCAGTCCACCCACGACCGAAATCTTGTCGATGCGTTCTGCTACGCGCTCCAGCGTTTCCAGCTCCTTCATGCGCAAGGCCACCGGATTGCCCTCCATGACTTTGGCCGTGTTCAACAGAGAGCGCGTTGCCGCGGTCTCCTCGCGTCGACGGATCAGGTTGGCCTGGGCCTGCTTCTCCGCTTGCACCACTTGGGCCAGGATGGTCTTCATGTCGCCAGGCAACACAATGTCCTTCACGCCCACGATGTCCAAATGGAGCCCTACAGAGGCCAGCTTCTTCGCCATGTGTGTCGAGACGACGTCGTCAATGACGGTCTTGTCTTCCAGCAAAGCATCCAGCGTTCGCGTTCCGACGGCTGCGCGCAAGGCAAACTGAAGCTCGCGATACAGGTAGTCCAGCGGCTTTTGCAAAGTGCGGAAAGCCTGCAGCGGATCCAGGAAACGGAAGCCAGCGTTCAAGTTCAGGCGCAGCGACACCTTGTCTCGCGTCATGATCTCCTGACCGGTCACTTCGATCACTTGCATGCGCAAGTCGACCAGTTCAACCGAAACTCGCCGGCCATAGAGCCAGAAGCCGTAGTTGCCTGCCTTGAGCACTTCGGCCCATTGGCCGTCGATCTGCAGCATGCCGGCCATGCCTTCAGGCACTTGCACCTTCAGCACGCCTTCCTGGCCTGGCACATTGCGTTGCCGCAACTGGGTCTGAGTCAGGCGCGCCACGAGATCTGGAGCCATCGCCGCACCTTCGCGCAGATCAATGATTTCAAAGCGCGAGTTCACCAGGCCGTTCCAGAACAGCCGACGGGTCGACGGCGGGAGAATCTCGACCAACACGTCGTTTTCGAAACGCAGGCCGACTTCATCTTCGCTAAGGATCAATGAATCGAACTCTGCAGCTACCACTTCCGGCTCTTTGGCCATCAGGTATTCAGCGACGGGGTGCAGAAAGGGGGCATTGTCGATTGCAAACAGCTCGACCGAAAGGCGATCCGAACCTTCGAAAAGCGTGTGTTTGCCTGGCGGCAGCACGCGCTCAAAGTCACCGTTTCGTAACAACAGACCACGCTCGTTTTTCATTACGTTGAATCGTTTGAACATCCACATGGTGTTTTCCTTTCTATTCTTTTTTACTTCAGCATCTTTTCTATTCCAGGTTGAACAGGGCCTTCCTGCCCCCTGCCCAGCCTCGCAGCTTCCGAGGCTGGGCCAACCAATCATTCATTCGTTCATCACATCGTTCGCAGATGCGTTCAGCAAAAGGTGCCGTTACAGCGAGAGCAGCGGCGACAGGTGCTGCAAGCCCGGGCTTCACAGTGCGCCAGGTAAGCCGATTCTCCCGAGCATTGGCTCATCGGCGTCTGGCTGGCTGCGGGCGCGGGCTGCACCGGGTCTGGCGCAAGCCGCTCTCGCTGACGGGGTGGCGTCCGTCCTCCAAAGAGGTTGTGCGCCAACCCGCTTTCGGCGGGTGGTCTTTCGACCGTCACTCACAGGCCGCGCTCTCACGCGGAGGTCTGGGCAGGAGTCGAACCTGCGTTCGCTCATTGAAAATGAGTCGCTCTACCTCTGAGCTACCAGTGGTGGCAAGCCGGGAGTCGAACCTGATGCCCTGAAGGGCAGTTTCCAAAACCTCGCCAATACCAAGCCTCGCGAACCTTGCGGCATGCAGCGCTCCAACGGAAGCAATGAAGCTCCCGGCAGCGCAGCACCGGTAGGGCAGAGACCATTCGGCTTCCGAACCCTGACCTGTGAGCATCGGCCCATCGGCTTGGTGTCATATCCTTTGCGAAGAGCGTGCCAGAGTTGTTGTACTCGTGGTGAAAGTTCTTAAGGTATTGATTTATATGGAAAAAATGTTTTGTTTTTCTCAGATTTGCGTTTTTCGTTTCAGTAAAAAATAGAGAAAAAGATAGTAAAATAGAAAAGTGGATAATCACAAATCAATTGTCGTTATCGGCTTTCTGGGCTCCCAGCTCGACGGCGGCACAGCGCCGGGTCGCTGGGAAAAGTGGCGTCCGTCCGTGTCCATGCTGCAGCACGAAGATATTCAGGTGGCCCGGTTCGAGTTGCTGTACTCGCCGCGTTTCGCCAAACTCGCTGAGTTGGTCAAGGCGGATATGGTGCAGGTTTCGCCTGAAACCCAGGTGAATCTCGTTCCTATGCAGGTGCGCGATGCCTGGGACTTTGGGGATGTGTATGGAGCCCTCTACGATTGGGTGCGCGACTACCCTTTCGATACCGAGCACGAGGCGTACTGGGCGCACATCACGACCGGCACGCACGTCGCACAGATTTGCATGTTCCTGCTCACTGAGGCGCGGCATATTCCGGGCGTCCTGTTGCAGACCTCACCGCCTCGGAAGCAGGGCGGAGGAAATCCCGGCAGCTATGCCCTCATCGATCTGGACCTTTCACGCTATGACGGACTGGCCCAACGTTTTGGCCAGGCGCGTGACGATGCCATCACCTACCTCAAGGGTGGTATTGCCACTCGCAATGCCGCATTCAACGCCTTGATTGACGAGGTAGAGCATGTGGCGGTCAGGTCGCGTGCGCCAGTCTTGTTCATTGGGCCGACAGGCGCGGGCAAGTCGCACCTCGCTCGGCGAGTTTTTGAACTCAAGAAGGCGCAGCATCAGGTGGACGGGGTATTTGTTGAAGTCAATTGCGCCACCCTGCAAGGCGACGGGGCTGCGTCCACGCTCTTTGGGCACCGCAAGGGCGCATTCACCGGCGCCATCACTGATCGGGCAGGCTTGCTCAAGACTGCAGACAAAGGCGTTTTGTTTCTGGATGAAATTGGCGAACTCGGACTCGATGAGCAAGCCATGCTGCTCAAGGCCATCGAGGAGAAGCGTTTCTATCCAGTGGGCAGCGACCGGGAGGTCAGCAGCGATTTCCAGCTGATTGCGGGCACGCACCGCGACCTTCGTCGCGATGTGATGGAAGGACGCTTCAGGGAGGATCTTTTCGCGCGCATCAATCTCTGGTCCTATGCCTTGCCCGGTCTCGCACAACGTGCAGAAGATATCGAACCCAATGTGGAGTTCCTCGTAGAGCGCGTGGGGCATGAACTCAAAAGAACGGCGCGCTTCAACAAGGAGGCCAAGGAGCGCTATTTGCGGTTTGCGCAATCGCGTGACGCCTCGTGGCGAGGAAACTTCCGTGACCTCGCTGGCTCCATCACACGGCTTGTGACCCTGGCTGACAGTGGTCGCATCACGGTGGAGTTGGTAGAGGCGGAAGTGGAGCGTTTGCGCTGGCTGTGGTCAGACGCCCAGGTGTCGCAACAGCAGTCAAGGGCTGTGCGAAGCTTGCTCACGCAAGCCCAGTGGGATGCGCTCGACCTGTTCGACAGGGTTCAGCTCGAGGCCGTGTTGCAGGTGTGCCTGACCTCCAAGTCGGTCTCTGAAGCGGGCCGGGTCCTCTTTGAGCGGTCAAGAGAAGCCAAGGCCGTGGTCAATGATTCGGATCGCCTGCGCAAGTACTTGCTCAAGCATGGCATCGCCTGGAAAGACATCGAGCAAGCGCAGGCCTGACGGGAGCCATCCCGGGGCCGAGATCATCAAAGGCTGACTGGCCAGTCTTGAACTTTGTTCCAGTGGTACAGCGTGTATTGGCGGTGTGCAGGGTCGTAATATGGGTCGTCCTCGATCAATCTCACGGCGCGATCTCGGGATGAGACATCGAGAATCCACATGCCTCCAGTAAATGGCTCGTCCATTGAAAGGCGCAGACCTCCGCCGACGCGAATCTCGCTGGCATGCTGCTTGAGGTAGGTCACGTGGTCAGCGCCATTGGCCTGTCGCACGGCTGTCATGCCGGGGCCGTCTTGGAAGATCACTGCAAAAAGCACGAACAGTCCTTCATTGCTTGGGGGAAGAATCAGAGGCGACTCAAAGGAGTGGGTTGTTCGCGAAGGGAAACCCAGTTCTGCTCACCCGACGGAATGGAGATGTCGGAGAACGCTTGCGTCAGCTGTTCAATGATCTGGCGCATGGTGTCCGCTCGATGCGCGTTTTTGTGGTCTGCGGACAAGCCGGCCAGATATGGGTTGGTGTTGATCTCGTAGATCTCGTATCGCCCGTCGACGAATCCGAAATCCATGCGGCCGAATTCCGTGCCCGTTCGCTCGAATACGTCCATCACGAAGTCTCGCAGCGGATAGTCCGACATCTCGCGGTTCTCTTCTTCATACTGTGCGTCGGAGGCCAGGCCAGCAACTCCTGTCTTGGCCATCCAGTGCGTATCGTTGATGGTGTTCGCGCGAATGATGCGATCCCCAACACGAAAGGCCGACAACTTCTGGAAGTGCCCTGTCCCCGGCACCGGAGCTGCTGCATATTCGATGAACGCCAGATCACCGATGGGAAATCCCTTCCGCATGGCATCGACCAGGGCTGCCTGGCTTTGCTCCGCGTCGTGCAAGAGCTCGGTCAATACGCCTCGATGACTGGCCAGGGTGCGCAAAAACACCGGAAACCGGTCGGGTTTTTCGCCATGGGCAGGCAGTATGCAATTGAAGGAATTGACACCTTGGTTGCGCAGCGTCTTGAGGAAGGCTGAGCGTGACAGAAAGCGACCAGGGTCGTTCAGAACGGGAAGCCCCTCAGCTCTCAGCCATTGATACAAGTGGGTGCCTGCTTCCATTTCAGAGAAGGACAGGCGGTCAAAGTCCGTCAGAACATATGCCGCCTTGGGAAGCCTATCGGTGGTCAGCGCGTGCTCCCAGCTGACGGCCTGAAAGTGAACCCCTTGCTGCGCCATCCGCTCCGGCCAGCTATCCACGGTGTAGGCGTGGTCCTCTGTGGTGACGACCACTACCCACTTCTGTGTATTGACGTTTCCGGTACTGCGTGAAACCATGAGTCGAGTGTATGTTTTTTGTGAAAGGAACCGCAACCATGCAGTCAAAGAAACAGATCGATTCAAGTCAATTGCTCGGATTCCGCATTGACGCCAGGGCCGCTCTGGCCAAACGAACCGCGGAGAGCGTCAAGCTGGGTCTGAAAAAGGGCGACAAGATGACGTCGCCGCTCAAGAAGTCTCGCTGAACGTCTCGGCGGATGATCCCGCCGATTTGCCCCGCGCCAGTCTTTTCCTCACTTCCTCACTTCCGGTTTCAAGGAGCTGTCAACATGCCTATCAAACAAACCATCGACACCCGACAACTGCTCGGCTTTCGCATCGATAGCAAATTTGCTCCGTGCAAACAGCCAGAGACCAGCGTCAAGTTGGGACTGAAGAAGGGCGACAAGAATATGAGCCCGAAAAAGGACTGACGACCATCGAGCCAGGGGGGCATGCCCCCCTTTTTTGTTGACCTGTTGTTTGACACGCGTGAGGAATGCTCATGTCGCACGACCAAGTCCTGCATGTCTTTGAGCCTTCTGCGGTTCGCGGTCGCATGCTCGATCAGGGCATGCGCGCCGATTTGGTCGGCAGCTTGCGACACTTGTCGATGGCCTCGAAAACTGCAGAACTGACCGGGAAGCTACAGTCGGCACTGGACGTGCTGGATGCAGACCACCCAGTCGGACCGGTGGTGTTTGGCCTCTACTTCCAGCTGGCGCAAGCGATGCTGGGTGATGAACAAGAGCGAGCGGAGAAGACGTCGGCCCTGTTGCTTGCGCAATTGCTTCAACCGGCTCGTGTCGCCACTGCATCTGGCTTCAGTGTCTTGGGTCGAGGAAGCCGAGAAGCCGCGGAGCTTGACCGGGTGTTCGATGAACAGTTGGGAAGCGAGGCCGATAGCTTTGCTCCGGTTTCCGATCAGACGGTGGAGGACTTTCGCGCTCGATTGAAGTGTGCCCTGGCTCTTCTGCAAGAGGGAGCGCCAGATCTACATGCGGAGTTGCAAGCCATCCTCCGTGACATCCTGGTGGCACAAGGGCAACCGGGAGCAGACACGGCTTTTGACGGTGCGTCGCACTACCAGTTCTGGGGTCTGTTGCTGCTCAATCCCGAATTCCACTCATCCCGCCTGGCTTTGGCAGAGGTGCTGGCACACGAGTCTGGCCACAGTGTGTTGTTTGGACTGTCTCGTCTGGAACCCTTGGTGCTCAACCCTGATGAGGAAACGTTCGACTCACCCTTGCGGATCGACGCGCGCCCAATGGACGGCATCTATCATGCGACCTACGTGTGTGCCCGAATGGCGTGGACCATGCAGGCCCTGATCGACAGTGGCTTGCTCAATGAATCTGAGCGTGCAGAAGCGTTGCGAGCTCTGCAGCAGGACCACGAACTGTTTGAGCAGGGTTGGCAAACCGTCGAAGCCCACGGCCGGCTCTCGCCGACAGGTGAGCGGGTTATGCGGGGAGCCTGTCAGTGGATGAAAGCTGCGCGCCCCCGGCTGGACGCACTGCTCAGCGACCTTCGCCCGACTCCAGCGTAAACCCCTGGCCTTTGCCAAGCCCGATGGCTTTGACAAGCCATGGCAAGCTCTCGCGCAACCCGCTTTCGAGCGTGTACGGGGGGTTGATCACAAACATGCCACTGGCGCGCATCTTGGTTTTGCCGCGCTGTGATTCGGCCGTGGGCGTCGCACCTTCTGCACCGATGCTCAACGTGGTGTGGAGCCAGGATCGGCCTGCAGACTGCGCCAGCGCTTTGAGCTTCTTGGGCAGACTGTGAGCTTCCTGCCGGCCAATCACCGGATACCAGATGGCGTAGGTGCCGGTGACGAAGCGACGCAAGGCGTCTTCGATGGTGGTGACGACAGAGCCATAGTCGTGCTTGAGCTCGTAGCTGGGGTCCATGAGGACCAATGCTCGCCGGCTGGGGGGGGGCAGCAATGCCTTGAGTCCGGTGAAGCCATCCTTGCGGTGAAGCTGGATCTGCGCTGCATTGTCCAGCTCGGCAATGTTGCGCTCAAGCAAGCGTGCGTCAGATGGGTGCACCTCGAAGACCTTGAGCGAATCCTGTGGTCGTAGCTCCGCCTGCATGATCCAGGGCGAACCAGGGTAATGGCGCAATGCCTCTCCTTGCACCACCGGGTGAAGGCTGTCGACCATGTTCAGGTAGTCGCGCAGCATGGCTGGCACGCGATCAGGCTGCGCGATCGCTGCTTCCCGGACAGCATGAATGCCTTGAAGCGACTCCCCGGAAGTGAGCGCATGCTCTTTGTCCAGTCTGTACAGTCCGGCGCCTGAATGGGTGTCGACCATCAAGATG
>JBNKNN010000047.1:0-20602 GCA_050293865.1 Hydrogenophaga sp.
AATACCTATACGTGTCGGGCTTGTAGGGCCCCTGCTTCGGCACGCCGATATATGCTGCCTGCTCATCCGTCAGCTCCGTCAACATCGCGCCGACCTTCATCAGGTGAAGGCGAGCCACTTTCTCGTCCAGGTGCTTGGGCAGCACATAGACCTTGCCCACGTCATAGCCATCAGGGTGGGTGAACAGTTCAATCTGCGCGATGGTCTGGTTCGCGAAAGAGTTGGACATCACAAAGCTGGGGTGACCGGTGCCGCAGCCCAGGTTCACCAGACGGCCCTTGGCCAACAGAATGATGCGCTTGCCATCAGGGAAGATCACATGATCCACCTGGGGCTTGATTTCTTCCCACTGGCAGTTCTGCTCCAGCTTGGCCACCTGGATCTCGTTGTCGAAGTGGCCGATGTTGCAAACAATGGCCTGGTCTTTCATGGCAGCCATGTGGTCATAGGTGATGACGTCACGGTTACCGGTGGTGGTGACGAAAATATCGGCCTTGTCGGCAGCCCATTCCATGGTCACGACCTTGAAGCCTTCCATGGCGGCTTGCAGGGCGTTGATCGGGTCGATCTCGGTGACCCACACCTGGGCGCTCAGTGCGCGCAGCGCCTGAGCAGAACCCTTGCCCACATCGCCATAGCCGCAAACCACGGCAACCTTGCCAGCCACCATCACGTCGGTGGCGCGCTTGATGCCGTCCACCAGCGACTCGCGGCAACCATACAGGTTGTCAAATTTGCTCTTGGTGACCGAATCGTTCACGTTGATGGCACGGAACAGCAAGGTACCTTTGGCAGACATTTCGTTGAGACGGTGCACGCCAGTCGTGGTCTCTTCGGTCACACCGATGATCTCGGCGCTCTTGCGGCTGTACCACGTACTGTCTTCTGCCAGCTTGGCCTTGATGGCAGCAAACAGAATGGTCTCTTCTTCGCTGCCAGGGTTGGCCAGCACGGAGGGGTCCTTCTCGGCGTCCTTGCCCAGGTGCAACAGCAGCGTGGCATCGCCACCGTCGTCCAGGATCATGTTCGGGCCTTCGCCGGCTTCGCCCTTGGCCGCGAATTCAAAAATGCGGTGGGTGTAGTCCCAGTAGTCCTTCAGGGTCTCGCCCTTGACGGCAAACACAGGCGTGCCGCTGGCTGCAATGGCAGCAGCGGCATGGTCTTGCGTCGAGAAGATGTTGCAAGAGGCCCAGCGCACTTCGGCGCCCAGGGCTTGCAGGGTTTCGATCAGCACAGCGGTCTGGATCGTCATGTGCAGGGAGCCGGTGATCCGGGCCCCCTTGAGTGGTTGTTTGGCGGCAAACTCCTCGCGAATGGCCATCAGACCGGGCATTTCGGTCTCGGCAATCCTGATTTCCTTGCGGCCCCAGTCGGCCAGGCCGATATCGGCAATCACGCAGTCAGCGTTGACGGTATTTTTCAGCGGTGCATTCATGTGCTCAGCTCCATGAGTCAGAGAGACAAACAATCAGACAGTCGAAACCGACCCAACAATCGGATCGGGATCGAGACCATGCCACCGACGGCAAAGCGCACCTGAAGCAACAAACCATGTCACCAGGCAGTGGGCAAACGGAAAGGAAGAGAATGACTCAGCCGCTCACCACACTCGTACAGTGGATGAGCGTCGTTGCGAAGAATTGGGTCCGAGCCTCACGCTTCGCGGCCTGTCCAGACGCCTTCGCGCCAGAAGCAGGTGGAAGCGCTGCAACGCTCCTCGGATAGCACTGATTCTACCCGAGGTGGGCGCGCTGACAAGACAGCCAAAGTTTCAATAAAAGCTGCAAACGGCAGTCAAACGTGGTCATCAGAGACGGCCAGACGCAATCCCAACCCTGCAAACGCAGCCGCGAAGCTGCGGCGAAGCCAGTTCTGCACCCGCTGCGAGGCAATGACGTGCTGGCGAAAAAGATCCGCCAGCAAGGCATAGACAATGAAAACCACCAAAGTCATGAGCATGAACACACTGCTGAGCGCGACCAGCGGCATCAAGGGAGACGCCAGATCAGTGGGAACAAACTGAGGCAGAAACGCGAGAAAGAACACCGATAGCTTGGGATTGAGCACATTGATCAGCGCACCTCGAACCACGATAGACCGCGCGTCCACAGCCGGTTCGACGGCTGCGGCGTTCAACTGAAAGCCGGATCGATCGCGCCAAGTGCCCCAGGCCATGTAAAGCAGGTAAGCCGCACCGGCGTACTTGAGCAACTGAAAAGCCAATGCGCTGGTGTGGAGCAAAGCTGCCAACCCGAGCACAGTGGCAAGCAGGTGGGGCACGATGCCCAATGTACAGCCCAAAGCTGCCCATGCACCTGCGAGGCGCCCCTTCATGAGCGCCTGTGAAACGGTATAGATAACACCCGTGCCGGGGATCAGAACGACCACCATCGAGGTGATCAGGAATTCCATACTCAACATGAAAGAACACTCCCGGACGAAGGCTTTTTTTTTGGGGGGGGGAAGGCGTCGATCGCTCATTATGGCCAAGCAGCTGGGAGAACGGGGAATATGGCCTGTGAGACACTGCGGCGATGACCGCTTCGCCCGACGTTCCCGCGCCTTTGTCTGCCTGGCCGTTGACTGCCCGTCAGCGAACGGCAGGCATTTTGTCCGACATTGATGACACCCTGACTTCAGGCGGCCAATTGATGGCCTCAGCTTGCGCCGCCTTGACGCGATGTGCTGCAGCGCGACTACCGGTGGTGGCCGTCACCGGCAGGCCCGCTGGCTGGAGCGAGGCGTTTGCGCTGACCTGGCCAATCACTGCCATCGTGGCAGAAAACGGTGCTGTGATGCTTTGGCGCCGCCCAGATGGCACCCTTGGCAAGGACTGGATACAGGCAGAAGCCAGTCGCAATGCCAACGCAAAACGACTGGCCGAGGCGACCCAAATCATTCTGCGCGAGTTCCCGCACGCCAGACTCGCCGAGGACAGTGAGGGACGCGAAACCGACATCGCCTTTGACCACAGCGAGTATCACCGGCTGCCTGCAAAAGATGTTCAAGCCGTTGCCATGCGATTGGAAGCGCTGGGGCTCAAGGCCACCGTGAGCTCCATCCACGTCAACGCCTGGCTGGGCGAGCACGACAAGTGGGCTGGTGCGACGTGGGCACTGCGCGAACGCTTGGGTATCGATCTGAGCGAACGCGTCGAACAGTGGGTGTATATCGGAGATTCGGCCAACGACCAGGTCATGTTCGCAGCCATGCCGCAATCGGTTGGTGTTCGAAACATCGAACCCCTGCTGCCTCATTTGACTTGGCCGCCGCGCTATATCACGCAAGGCATGCGTGGGGACGGCTTTGCTGAAGTCGTGGATGCGGTGCTGTCGCCTGGCGGATAAGGGTAGTGGTCATCGCGACTTAGCATGGAATGCCTGAGACAACCCCAACACCACATGCGTGGGAAAAGCGACCGGAGAGACAAGCAACAATGGACAGCATAAACACACCCGAAGGTGCCGCCAAGGCATTGGCCCAGGTTACCCAGCACCTCAGGGAGCGCGCTGGCCTCAGCCGCAAAGAAAAGGACATGCCGGATGGCACGCGTTACGTGTACCTTGAAGGCGGTGAAGGAGAAGCACTGTTCCTGTTGCATGGCTTCGGCGCCAACAAGGATCATTTCGTGCGCGTGGCAGAAGGCCTGACCGGGCGCTACCGCGTGATCCTCCCCGATCACATTGGGTTCGGGGAATCCACGGCAGACGCGTCCTTGCCACACGATGCAGCAGCGCAGGCAGAGCGACTGGCGATCCTGGCCAGAACATTGGGTATCGAGCGTTACCATGTGGGCGGCAGTTCCATGGGCGGACATATCTCGATGTTGTGGGCGGCGCAGCAGCCTGAAGCGGTGCAAAGCCTCTGGTTGCTCAATCCGGGCGGCGTCTGGTCAGGCCCGAAATCAGAAATGCGCCAGCGCATTGAGGCCACGGGCAAGGTGGTACTGATTGCCCGCACGCCTGCCGAGTACAAGGACTTGCTCGACGCAGTGGTGTTCAAGCCTGTGCCCGTTCCGCCCGCCATGATCGAGGTGATGGCGGCGCCCCGCATTGCCAGCGCCGACCTGGAGACACAGATTTTTTTCGAGCTGGGCAAGGAAGGCGTGGAAGCGAAAGTCGATGGTCTGAAGACTCCAACGCTCGTGGTCTGGGGCAAGGAGGACCGCATCATCCACGCTGGGTGCGGTGAAGTCTTGACCAAGCTCATGCCCAACGCACAGCTTGTCCTGCTTGACGAAATCGGCCATGTGCCCGCGCTCGAATGCCCGGAACGGGTGGTGCAGGACTACATCAAATTTAGGGACGAACTGAGCACCTGAGAGGCCCTGAAGCTCTTGGGGCGGGCACACAATGGCCCGCATGGCCACCGTCCCTGCTCCGCCCATTCCGATACGCTCTGGTGTTTCTTCGCCAGCGAGCGTTCGCGGACTGGTGGCTGTATTCAGCTCCACATTCTTCGAACTTGCCGGCTATTTCATGCTGCTGCCCTGGTTGCTGTTGCGCATCGAATCGCACAGTGACTCCATGGTCAGTGCAGGCATGTTCGCTGCGACCACCTGGCTTGGCATTCTCACCGTCACGCCCTTCGCCTCCGCCATCAGCCGACGAATCGGCTCGCGCGCGTGCTTGCGCCTGTCCGCTGCCCTGGCCTGTCTGGTCTCTGCCGGCTTTGCGCTGACAGATCAGCTCCCGGTCTGGTATGCCCTGGAATGGGTGGGCGGCATGGCGTCCGGGTTGCGCTGGGTTGTAGCAGAGGCAACCGTGGCCCAGATGTCCCCCCCGGCCTGCAGAGGCAAAGTAGTGGGCGGGTTTGAAACCATGGTGGGTTCGACCTTCGTCGTTGGGCCGTTGCTTCTGGTGACCATCGGGCCCGCCAGCAGCCACGTCATATGGATCGCGATGGTGATGATGTCGCTCTCGCTGGCCTCCAGCCTTCTCATCCCTTCTGGCCCCATGGCACCGCCGGTCACGGCCGTAGGCCTTCGGCGCCATTGGATGCGCTGGCGCTTGGTAGTGCGCGACCGCCCCACCTTGCTTTTCGCGGGCTTTCTCGGAGGCTTCTTCGAAAGCGGCCTGACGTCCAGCGCCCCGCTGTTCGGCCTATCCCTGCATCTTGGCGAATCGATGTCGGCCATGCTCATGTCCGCTGGAGGGCTGGGCAGCGCGCTGATGATGCTTCCAGCGGGCTTGATGGCAGACCGAATGGCCGGAGCATCGCAACATCCGGGTGCTCCTGCCCGCGGTCGTCGAAGATTGATGATTGCCTGCTGCGCCCTGGCAGGGTGCGCATCGCTTGCGTTGCTCTTGTCCCCCTTGCAGCCGGCCATCGCCGCACCGGTGGTCTTCGTTTGGGGAGCCGCCGGAGGCGCCTTGTACACGCTTGCACTGATCGACGCCGGGCATGGTTCCAGCAACCATCATTTGATTCACTCGACAGCCGTGCTGGTATTGGCCTACACCGTCGGTGGCATTACTGCACCTACCCTGAGTGGACTCATGCTGGACTACGCCTGGCCTTGGGGCCTGCCCGCCGCACTGACGGGGCTGGCCGCACTGGGCGCACATTTCCTTTCGCGCCAGACACCTTCGCCCCAGTGCGCCAACTGAAACCCCTGTCGCTCCGCAGGGATTCTGGCCGCCATCGAATTTCGTGAGCACTTGAGCAAGTGCAAAATGCGCGCATGCCTATCGCCGCGCCAGGGTCTGATCAACAGACTCCATCCCCGTCAAAACTACGCCGGGGACTACTTGCCATCTTTGCGTCAACATTCTTTACGTTGATGGCCTACTTCATGGTGCAGCCTTGGTTGCTGCTCCAGTTGGAACAACGTGGCCATTCCGCCGCCTACAGTGGATGGTTCGCGGCGTGCGGTTGGTTGGGCATTCTGGTGATCGTGCCGTTCGCATCGTCCGTCACCCATTGGTTGGGACAGCGCCGCACCCTGTTTGCGTCGACACTGGTCACGGTTGCAACCGTGGCCTGTTTTCTGCTAATTGACTGGCCTCCGTTCTGGTTCGTCGTCATTTTCCTCGAAGGCATCGCTGCAGGTTTGCGCTGGGTACTGGCCGAAGCCATGGTGGCAGAAATGGCTCCTTCCCATCGGCGAGGACAATGGGTCGGGCTGTTCGAAAGCATGGTGGGCATGACCTTTGTGCTTGGTCCTGCTTTGTTGGCCTGGGTGGGTGTGCAAAGTCGGACAGCACTTTGGGTGGTGATGGTGATGGCCGCCCTGGGTCTTCTGTGCAACGTGGCCATTCCATCTGCGGCCACTTCCCCGTCAAACGATGGTGGGCACGTAGGTTGGCGGGGCCTTTGGCGGTCACTGTTGCTGCATCCCGTGATCATGGCCATCGGCTTTGTGGGAGGTTTTTTCGAAAGCGGCCTGGCCTCTTTTCTGCCACTTTATGGCGTTGCCCTGGGTCTTGGCGCTACAGCCGCTGCTCTGCTGGTGTCTGCCAGTGGATTAGGCAGCTCGATCATGATGATGCCGGCTGGCATGCTTGTCGACCGAATGGGGCGACACACCAATCGCCTTTGGCAGAGCCCTGCGGGGGCCCGACATTGGGTCATGCGTTGGTGCTCGGTGCTGACTCTGATGGCCACGCTGACCATTCCCTGGGTGGGTCAATGGCCGTGGCTGCTAGCGCTCGTGGCCTTCGTCTGGGGCGCGGCTGGTGGGAGTCTGTACACCTTGGCCATGGTGGACATCGGCTCGCGCGAAACTGGCGTCACGCTGGTGAGCAGCACTGCTGTGCTGGTCTTCGCCTACACGCTGGGAGGAATGCTGGCGCCCGCGCTCGGCGGCATGGCCTTGACGAGCACAGCCACGTGGGCGTTCCCTTCTCTCCTCGCATTTGTGGCGGCCATCGGCACCGTGCTGTTGTTTGCGAGTCCGGTAGAGGCGCGATCTGACTGATCGCGCCCGCTACCACGCCGCTACCGTCATTGAATCCGAAGGACCACCAGCGTCTGGTTAAGCAGTTGGTAGCCGATCTCGCCAAAGGTCACAGGACCATTGAGGCGCCCTATGCTCTGCCCTTCGAGTTCACCGAACAGGAAGTTCAGAATGCAGTTGCAAGAGAAGCCAACACCTTCAGTGTCATAGTCGGTCAGTCTTTGCCGGAACGTCGCACCGTAGTCGCCGACCGGCTTTGCAAAGCGATAGTCCACCCCGGTAAACACGGGTGCATACAAAGCCACCGTTTTGGCGTCGGCATCGACAAATTGAATGGACACGTTGATGTGTGCGCCTCCGAAGTCACCGACCAAGGGCAGTTTGCCGTCATCCAACCCATTGGCTGCCACATACTCGGCGAAGTTCTTTTCTTCTCCGTTGACCTTGCAGTTTCCCACCTGGAACGAGGTCTGATCAAAGGTCAGCACATCGCCATCTCCGGGTTCGAAGATGTTGACGATTTCGATGGTCGCCAAACGCTCTTCGGGCAGGCTCACATGCGCCACGACGATGCCATCATCGAATGACTCGCCAGTTCGGCCGTCAAACACTTTGGGCGAAACCTTGCCGAGGTCGTCCAGGTGAATACCGGCAACCCACCCCACGGTTGGTCGCAACAAGGCGTCAGCGTCGTTGACGGCCGACTCGGAGAAAAGGCGGTGCGCCTGACTACCCGCCGGAACGATGGCGATGGTAAAGCCGTTCTCGGGAGCGTTGCCCACCACTTTCGCCACTTCAGCGGCGCTGTAATAGGCAAGGCTTGCCTGACCTTCATCAGGCAATGGCGTGACGAACACCTTCCCCTCGGTACTGACCACGCCACCAGCTTCATCCATGAAGTAAGGGATCGTCCCTCCAATCCATTGGCCTTTGGGCAAGGACGACAACACCGCTTCGGGCGCGGCCAGGGCCAGCGGCTGTCCTGTTTGAATGCAGTCGGTCGCCTCTTGAATGCTCATCAATTTGTTCATGTCAGTTTTTCTCCGTTAGATCCTGGCGAGTTGCTCAATCTCTTGCCCGAGGATGCGCTCCCACTTGGCAAAGAAGGCCTGAATTTCAGCTACTTTCTGGGGCGCCGGATCGGCGCTGCGGTCAAGTCGTTTGACCATGAGCTGCAAGGCCAGATTGGTCGTCTGGATCCTGGCGAGACCGCCGCTGGCGCACTTGGACCAGCACGGGTGTGAAGGGGGTGGCAATGCCATGAATCAACCTCTCGTTCGATCACTGAACTCCAAGCAACAGACTTGGAGAAGGTGCTCACTACATCGGCGAAAGAGAGAAGAACTTAATGGCTGACTTGGTGCGAGCGACGCACCATCTAGGGAAAAGCGTGACTCTGGGAAGAGGGTCCCCGAGACATGGACACCGGTGCCTCCCAGGATCACCCTGAAGAAGGCTCATGCAGCAGCGTGCACCAGCGCATGCGCCTCAGGGGCTCGCAGGCGAGACGGAAGATATGTTCGTCCCAACGCGGCTCGGCCTGTGGCTGGTTTGCCGACGATCGAACAGCCAATCAGCAGCTCCTCCGCCCACCCACATGCCTCCAAGGGTCACCCAGGCCGTCAGGGCAAATACCGCGCCTCCCGTCATGCCGGCGCCCACCGCACACCCCCCTGCAAGCATGGACCCGAAACCCATGAACATGGCGCCCAGGATGTAACGCGGCATGGAATAGCCCGGTCCGAAGCCCTCAAGTTTCCAGTCCCGACCGAGCAAGGCCCCCACGAGGGAACCCAGAAAGACGCCTGGCATCAAGCCCAAACCGAACGTCCACGGATCGCCTGGTTCACTGAGAACGCGCATCAACCATTCCGAAGAAGGACCGGAGAAAGTCAGCCCCTGAATCTGAATGGGTTCAAAGGAGTTGCCCATGACCTGATAGGTCATCCACCATGCCAGGGCGACCATCAGCCCTGTGCCCAGTCCTCCAATCCATTTCCACAGACCCCAACCGCTGTAGTAGGCGAAGAAAAGCGCGGTCGCCAGCCAGACAAAGCCAAACACCAGGCCATCCAGGGGGCCCGCCCCCACTTGAGCCAGCAGGCTGCGCGATGGACCACCCTCGATCAGCCACCAGCTGGAAATGGACAAACGTACAGGCGCGAGCACACCGGCAAGAGAGGCCTGCGCGGTGACCGCGAACACAAGGCCAGACAACAGTGCGCGCAAATTGCCATTGGCTGAAAGGACCAGCAGCCGGCTGGCACAACCGCGCGTCATGATCATGCCGACACCGAAAATCAACCCACCCACCAGCGCGCCCGAGAGGCTTCCGGTGGCAGAAATCTGGCGCGCGGTACTGATGTCCAGGCCGCCGCCCACAATGAGCGCCTGAACCACAACGACCGCGGCCGAGAAGGCGAGCAACCAGACCGCCAGCTTTTCGCCAAACCGGCCGTGCCAGAACTCGATCACGGCAGCGCGCAGGCAAAAGCGGGAGCGCTGGGCAAAGAAGCCAAACCCCAACCCGGCCACCAGCCCGCACACCGCCATGACGGCGGGCTCACCCCATTGTTCGATCCAGCCGGTCCAGTTCATTTTCTATAGCATTTAAATATCAGAATAGAGCAATATTAAAAACCTGAGGCAAGATGTCCTTGATCTGGCGCAAAACCTCGGCAAAGCAGAGGCGGAGTAAGCTCTATATTCACCGCTGGCCGCGAGCCATACGAGCGGAGACCCTACTGCCCAGCGTCGATGTGCGCTGGAGAAAGAAGCAAGAGTACCCATGGCGATTCCCTGGTTGGCAGCTTTGAAGGTCGTCCCATGGGGCGACGTCATCGAACACGCACCCAAAGTCCTTGGCGCGGCACGGCAGTTGCTCGAGCGCCAGAAGGACAGGCAGCGAAAGAAGCTCGATGAGGAACAATCCGTGTCCGGTGGTGATGTGGTCGAAATCGCCGCCACAGATCCACTGACCGCACTGCGCCAGACCGTTGACGAGCAGTCGGCCGAAATCGAACGTCTGCGGCAAAACCAGATGGCACTCACGGACACCCTGGCGGAACTGGCGGAGCAGCATGCCAGGCTGGTGAGCACGACAGAAGCGCTTCGTGTTCGCTCCAGGATTCTGGCAGGGTGGCTGGCCGTCGTCACGTTGGTGGTATCGGGCCTCACCATTGCACTGCTGCATTGAGCCTCGCTCCTTTTGCAGCGTATGAGTTCAGGCCACCCGTCCATGAAAATTCGTTCAGACAATGTTTCTGATCCTCGCGTGCTGGCCTTCTTGGCCGATCACTTGCAGGACATGCGCGCAAACTCGCCTGCCTGCAGCGTTCACGCATTGCAGCCAGAGCAGTTGCTGGAAGAAGGCGTGAGTTTCTGGACGGCCTGGGACGGCGAAAGCTTGGTAGGGAGCGTGGCACTCAAGTCGTTAAAAGGTCATCATGGCGAAATCAAAACCATGAGGGCAGACCCCGAACGCCGTGGCCAGGGCATCGGGTCAGCATTGGTCGAGCATGTCGTGAACGAGGCCATGAAGCGAGGCATGACGAACCTGAGTCTGGAGACGGGATCGCAACCGTTCTTTGCTCCTGCTCGCCGCCTCTACGCAAGACACGGGTTCATCGTTTGTGAACCTTTCGCCGGATATCAGGTTGACCCCAACAGTGTCTACATGACCCGCAAAATAGGCTAACTCCCTGCCATTGCACAAAGGGGGCAGGGCATGTCTGGGCTGATCAGTACCCAACCGCCCCTCTATTCCACGCAAAATAGCGCCGGGGCTGAAGGGGCTAGAGAACATAAACGGCGGCGCTGACGCCTGTAGAAGCGGCATGAATGAGAAGGCGCGCGCAGCACCTATCCCTCCGGCGATCGGTCGGCCTGGCTGTCACGAATGGAGCGGGAATGCGAATCCAAGAAGGCGGAGTTGCCCATCAGAGTGTTCAGGCGCTGCTGATGGAGCACAAAAAGGAAATGGCATCGCTGGGCTCAGGGGTGCAAGAGCGAGCGTTGTCGGTGAGGGATTTCGATGGGGCGAACACGCGGCTCTGGGTGGTTTGGGACGGCAACCAACCCATCGGCTGCGCAGCGTTGTGCGAGATATCGCCGACGCATATTGAACTCAGAAACGTGCGCACACGAAAAGCCTATCGCCGCAAAGGCGTCGCCAGCCAGTTGCTGCAATTCCTTTTCGAGAAAGCCTTGCTGCAGGGCTATGAGCGCATGAGCTTGTCAACCGGAACACACGAATACTTCGAAGCAGCGAAAGAGCTCTACATTCAACACGGCTTCGCCTTCTGCCTCCCCTGGGATGGTGCACAAAAAGCGGATCAGGTTGAGTACATGACGCGAGAAATCTAGAACGCGTCAGACCTGCCTGGTCCTGCTTGGCCCTGGCCAGGTATCGCTAGGCCTGGTCAGCCTGCCCCATGGGCGTCGCCTCGATGTCTGCGTCGCAGCCGCTGCCAGCGGATATCCAGCGCAAGGCCAGGCGGCGAATCATCGGTGTGGCCCACCGCCAACCCTTGCCCATCACTGCTGCCGGGTCGGTCACCATGCCACACCGGTAAACCGAATGGTCGGCGTCCCATTGCACAGCTACGCACTGCCCCGTCTTGCGCCTTGACACCAGCTGCCCAATGGGGCACGGCTCCAGCAAACAACAAACGCCACAGCCATTGCAAGCCACTCCCAGCGCCGGCTTGGCCGGCGCGTCAGGATGAATGTGGATGAGATAAGGCGAATCGGCCATGCACCAGTGTCGCTCATTTCGCCCCACCCTTCACATGAATGGCTATTCGAAAGGATTGATCAAGGTCATCGGCTTGCGCTTGTCATCCGGGCAGGGCCATCGGGCGCTATTGGGATCGTAATGGCAGCCCTGCGCCGTCTGACCCGGCTGAGTGGTGGTGCGCATTTGGGGCTTGGGTGCCTTCTTCTTGGGTTGGCGTGGTTCATCCTGTGCTGCTGGCGGCTTGACCTGCAACGTCGCAGGCGCGACCCGAACCGGTCTGGGCTTGTTGTCATCCTCTGGCCGTTTGAAGTCTTGCCGGCCAGCCGTCATCGGGCGTGGAAGCGTCTGCTGAGGAGGCTCTGGCTTGTCCAGGCTCAGGCCCGTCGCAGGCCGGATACCGGCATTGACCTTCGGATCCACGCAAGAGATGGCAATGGTCTTGAATGGCGTGGTGACGACCGGCGCCTGATTGTTGGTCAGGACGTAGCGAAGTTCAAACCGTTGCGTCGGGTGCGTGTTGGCACTCCCAGCATTGGCGTGCAGGCTCCGCGCGCCCCCTGCCATTCCGGCTGACGCGTTGACCGCACTCCATGGCTTCAGGTCGAACTCATCGACGTGCTGCCACACGATGAAGGGACTGAGCTGAACATCATGCTGGGCGAACGCGTGCCCGCCCTGCTTCATGTGAACCAAACCTGTTCCGGTGAAGGCCATTTTGGAATGGACCTTCGCCGTGACCTTGACCTTGGTCGGGCAAATCATGCCTCTTTGCATGACCTTGGCCGTCGGCTCCAGAAGGAGCTCAACCGAGGGCTTGACGGAGGTACGCTTGGGTGGAACAGGCGGTGCTGTTGTGGCCACTTCACCGGTGGAGGGCTTATTGCACGTCATGTGATAGGTCTTCCAGTCGGACGTGAACTGGTGAGACACGCCAACCATGCGAATGCTGCCCATCTCGTCCCCGTTTGGATCAAAAGGCACGTCGTACCAATAAGCGTCCGTGGCCGTCTTGGTATGGCTGGTCTCCACTGTCTTGACGTCACTCAGATTGCCGTTCGTGTGCTCAAACCGAAACTTGACCTTCGTGTTGGGCACGTTCGTCGTGACCATTGTTGACAGGTGGACCTTGCAAGCGCCGCCCAGTGTTGACTGCCCCATCACAGTGAGTGAACTGTCGGTAACGCCGGTATCGACCTGAAGCTCACCCATGCCTGAAACATCAGGCCCAGGTCTTTTCATGCAGATCAAATTGAGATCTGCCTCCGGCTTTCCTTCAGAGACAAAATGCGTCATGACTTGCCCGTCACGCACAACAACCGACTTGCCTTCCGAATAAACGCCGAGCTTGATCGTCTGATCCCTTCCATAGATCTGCGCATCGGGGGTGTTTTGCTGACGCAACTGATTGGCATGTGCATTGCAAACCTGCACTGCAAAGCTGTCGAGCCGCGCATGATCAACCGTCAGAAAGACATCCTTCTTGACGTCCCTGGGTCTCTTTCGCTTGGGTTTGCTCGCATAGCTCTCCCCATAGGCGCCGCTCCGCGAATCCACGTGCGCTTCCAGATCTCCTCGAAACGAGGCCCCATACTGAGTCAGCACGATGGCAGCCTTCCAGCTGTTGATGCGATGGTCTTGTGGCGCCACTGCCATCGCGTAGGCCATCAACTTGACCCCATCCAACGGATGCTTGTCCCGCGCGATGCCAACGTATCCGTTTGCATCGGCTTTGACGTAAATCGGGCTGTTGCCGACGATATACATTCTGGTATTGGCCGGGTTGCTGGCGCTGTAGGCAGTCGTCGCGCCCAGGCATGGGCCCAGGAACAGGCAGAGCAACCATCTGCGATTTTTAAAGTACTGCGGCATTTTCATCTTTCGGACTCCTCTCAAATCAAAAGAACAGGTGTGCGCAAATCGGATCGACGCGCGGCACCTGATTTCACGGACCCGACCCAGGTGGCGGAGTGGTGGTCGAGGATGGCGCTGAGGATGGCGGCGGCGGTAATGTGCGCGGCGGCCTCACTGGTGCCGGCGGCGTAGGCGGCTGAACCACAATCGGCGGTGGCTCAGGCAACGGTGGCGGCCGAAGCACCGGCGCGAAGAGGTTGAGTCCCATCACCGACACCACTCGCCAAGACTTGTCTTGCGCAGGCCCGGCATTCACAAGAAGCAGCGCCGTCAGCCCTCTCTCCAGGCTCGGCCTGAGGTCCACAGCACTTTGGGAGCGCTTCTCCCAAAGGAAATGGATCGACGCCACATCCGGCCCGCATTGCACCGACTGATCCGTCCTCCGAATTGAAAGTCGGATCTGCTGCATCTGAGCACGTGTGGTGCCATCCAGAATGCGCCCCAGGCTCGGCGTTCGCGGGTCGATCAATCGCTGCAGTGTCGCCAGATCGCCTCGCTCGTAGGCTCGGATGAGCTTGTCTGCGACCTGGTAGACCTCGCTGCCGGGTAGACACGCATTGCTCGTCTGGACAGGCGGTGTTGTCACGGATGAAGGCCCGACGCCGTCTTCTGCTGCCCAAACCGGTGTGGCGCATGCCAGCGCCAGAATGCTCAACCGCAGCTTCATCGACAGGCCTTCGGCAGATGGACGTTTTCTTGGTTTCATGGTTTCTCTCTCTGTTCGATGTGGAGTGGCACAAAACGCTTTCGCATGAGGCACACGCTTCACGGAAACGTTTTGCTCAACTGGACGCCAACCAGCTTTTCGCTCAGCTGCGCGTATGCCAGCCCTGGGTTCTGGTCCAGATGGCTCGCATACACACGCAACGACAGGCCCGAGCTCAGATCCTTGATGTAGTTGAGCGATGTGTTTCGCGAGGGGACCGATTGGCCGCCCACGACCAGATCGACCCACTGCCGGGAATGAGAAAGTGACAGGCTCCCCCACGTGGGGCTGAAGCTGCTCACATCCAGGCCAACACTGCGGACGACGAGCCTGCCTTGCGCGGAAGACAAGTGTGTCTTTCGGCCCGCAAACACACTGGCCGAATAGGATGAGACGCCCAGTGGATTGCGTGGCAGATCTTGTGCACTGTGGCCGGCCGAGACCTGCCAATCCCTAACGCGCTGCTTCTCACCGGTGCTTGCGTTGACGGTTTGCCCAGCCAGGCCCCACTGGACAGAAGCCTGCCACCCACCACTCACCAATGAGACCGACGCCTGCGTCTTGTGAGCGCTGGATGCGCCACCCGCGTTGTCGCTGCTGCGCGAGCGGATGTCATGCAAGGCCAGCGCTCCGCCTTCCATCCACTCGGGTTGCCACCCCAACTGATGGGTGGACGTGATCAGTTTCGCGGCATAAATGCCATCCCCCCAGACCTGCCGGTCCATGCCATTGCGCCAGTCGTGAAACCAACTGATGCCGTTGTTCCACTGCAGGCCATTCGTCACATAGATCTCACGCGTACCGGGCAAGGCTGCCGCACCCAGCCCCTGCCAGTGCAGTCCGAGGTCGTGGTGGCCAAGACCCAAGGTGTACTGATGGCCCTCTGACCACGGGATAGCAGCCCGAATGTTCAGGCTGTGGGCGTTCGCCGACGTCCGCTCGCCCAATGCAGCGATATCGCCATCGCTCCAGCCACGCTCAACATCAATGCCAAGCGACTGTCCGCCATCAAAGCTGCGCTGATATGCCAACCCGATGGTTCGGCTATGGGCGTTGTAGGCGGGCTCGGGCAAGCTGTCTGTGTAGGCATCGCCGCTGATGTTGGTCGCGTGTTCCACCGCATCTGATCTGCGGTCGTCGAAGGTCTGAATGGTGGCAAAGGCAGAGACGCGCTCGCTCAACGGATGGCTGAACTTCAGCCCATACACGTTCCGTTTTCGAACGGGTACCTCCTGGGCACCGGAGAACGGCCTGGCACCGAGCAAGGTTTCCCAACTGTCGGATACCACGCCACCGAACGCTTCCAGCCCGAGACTTTGCCCCTGCCATTGGGCTGAAGCACCGCGCAAGCCTGTGCTCGCGCCCAACATTGAAAAGTTGGCTACCACATCGCCGGCGGCCAATCGATGTGTTGGCGATGAAAGACCAAGCTGCAAGGTGTTGATCTGGTTCCGAAAGCGCGACTGGACAGACGGATCTGACGTATGGGAGTCGGCGAAGTAGACATGGGATGCCTCTCCGTCCGGGGACTCGGACTGCCATTCGCCGGAGGCCGAAGCGTTGTGAAAGTTGCCGCTTGTGTAAGGCGTGAGCTGTTGCTCTTCGCCGGACGCCGTGACGCTTCGGCGATAGATGTCAACCGACGTATTGACCCGCCAGGTCACCGCCCCATTGTCGCCATGGCTGAGCTCGACCTGCTCACCTGTTTGATCGGCCCAGTGATCAAGTACCGCCGCGTTCTGCTCCTGGGCCTGCGCGACGGACACACTGAACAGCACCGCCGCTGCCACGGACGTCCAACGGACCGACGTGAATGCATGCACCCCCATGGCGGGTGCCGATGGTCCGGTGACTCCGGCGCCTTGAAACATGGTTCACTCCTCCTCCAATGCGGCGCAAAGCAGCGCCGACCAAGGAGAAGTTACCGCTCACCCCCTGTTCAATTCATGAGTGAGCTCACGCATTTTTGGGTCCGGGTTCACCCAAACAGGAGAGAAGCGCCCCCGTACAGGCTGGCTATAGCCGCTCCAGCACTGGCTGAAGCACCTTGCCAGTGTGAGACCCCATGCGAACCACCTCTTCTGGTGGCGCGGCTGCAACAATCTGACCTCCACCCGAGCCGCCTTCCGGCCCAAGGTCGATGATCCAGTCAGCCTCTGCCATGACGTCCAGGTCGTGTTCAATCACAACGACGCTGTGCCCCCCATCCACCAGCCGGTGCAGCACCCGTATCAGCTTCTCCACGTCGGCCATGTGCAGTCCCACCGTGGGCTCATCTAGGACATACAGCGTGTGAGGTGCCTTCTGCCCACGGCGGCCAATGTCATCCCGCACCTTGGAGAGTTCCGTCACCAGCTTGATGCGTTGCGCCTCACCACCGCTGAGGGTGGGAGACGGTTGGCCTAACGTGAGATAACCCAGGCCAACGTCTTTGAGCAACTGCAACGGATGGCTGATCGCGGGCATGGAGGCAAAGAATTCCACTGCCTCATCCACTTCCATTTGCAACACTTCACCAATGTTCTTCCCCTTCCACGTGACCGAGAGCGTCTCGGGGTTGAAGCGTGCACCATGGCACACCTCACACGGCACCTTCACGTCGGGCAGAAAGCTCATCTCGATCGTGCGCATTCCCTGCCCCTCGCAGGCCGGGCAACGCCCTTCCCCGGTATTGAACGAAAAGCGGCCAGGCGCATAGCCCCTGGCCTTGGCCTCCAGCGTGCCTGCGAACAGCTTGCGCACCGTGTCCCAGAAGCCGATGTAGGTGGCCGGACAGGAGCGCGGCGTCTTGCCGATAGGGGTCTGGTCGACCTCCAGGACGCGGTCCACCGTTTCGGAGCCCAGCAACTTGCTGCACCCCACCCAATCAGGGCGCTCTCCCGCGTCCCATCGCTTGCGCCCTGCAGCGGTCTGACGCATGGAGACGGCCTCAGCCACGTTGGTCAGCAACACATCGCGCGCCAGCGTCGATTTACCCGAACCCGACACGCCGGTCACTACCACCAGGTGGTGCAATGGGACTTTCGCGTCCACCGATTGCAGGTTGTGCATCCTCGCCCCCACCAGCTCCAACCTGGGCGTGTCTTTGGCCACGGAGCGACGCGCCTGCAATGGATGCTGCATCGCATGCAGCAGGTAGCGACCCGTCACCGAATCCGAAGAACGAGAGATATCCTCCGGCGAGCCCTGGGCCACCACTCGGCCACCTCGCTTGCCAGCGCTGGGGCCAATGTCGATCACATGGTCCGCGCTTCGAATGGTGTCTTCGTCGTGCTCAACCACCACCAGTGTGTTGCCCTGTTCTCCGAGCTTCTGCAAAGCATTGAGCAAGATCTTGTTGTCTCGCGCATGCAGGCCAATCGTAGGTTCGTCCAGCACATAGCAAACACCCTGCAAATGGCTGCCCAACTGCGCGGCCAGGCGGATTCGCTGCGACTCACCGCCGCTGAGCGTCGGCGCGCCCCGGTCAAGCGTGAGATAGCTCAAGCCCACTTCCTCCAGGAAGCTCAGGCGGCATTCGATCTCAGGCAGCAGATCACGCGCGATATCTACCTCGCGGGTCGACAAGCTGTTTCCGCTCATCAGTGTCTGCACCCATTGGCGAACTTCTGACACCGACAAGCGCGCAATATCCGTGATGGCGACACCGGCAAAGCGCACAGCGCGAGCCTGCTCGTTGAGGCGTGTGCCGTGGCAGTCTGGGCAGGCTTCATCGCCCAGCCCCTCCACTTCGCGCTCAGCAAAGCTCTGCTCGCGGCCACGTTCCTTGTCGTCTCGCACCGAGTCATCCAGTTCCTTGCGCTGTTCGCGCGAAAGCGCCAAACCGGTGCCCACGCAGGATGGACACCAGCCGTGCTTGCTGTTGTACGAGAACAGGCGTGGGTCGAGCTCGGCATAGCTGGTGCTGCACACCGGGCAGGCACGGATGGTGGAGAACACCTCCACTCTACCCAGGCCCGCCGTGCTTTCGCCCTCTGCCAAGGCGTGCTGCAATCCATCGAGCGGCGTCAACACATGCACCACCCCTTTGCCGTGCTCCAGCGCTTGAGCCAGGTGGCGGCGCAACCAGGTCTCATTGGCGGCATCCACCACGCCGTCGGCCACAGGCAACTCGATGGTGTGCTCCTTGAAGCGGTCAATGCGCGGAAAGCCATCCGTGGGCAGGAACTCGCCATCGACGCGCAAATGGCTGAAGCCACGCGGCCGCGCCCAGTCTGCCAGTTCGGTGTAAACACCTTTGCGGTTCACAACCAGTGGCGCCAGCAAGCCAATGTGTTGGCCGGCATAGCGTTTGAAGATGGCCGCCGCAATGCTGTCCGCGCTCTGCGGTTTCACCTCTGCACCATCGTGCACACAAAGCTGCGTACCCAGCTTCACATAGAGCAAGCGCAGAAAATGCCACACTTCGGTGGTGGTGCCCACCGTCGACTTTCGCCCACCACGGGAGAGCCGCTGCTCAATCGCCACCGTCGGCGGGATACCGTAAACCGCATCTACCTCAGGGCGTCCCGCCGGCTGCACAATGCTGCGCGCATAGGCGTTCAGGCTTTCCAGATAACGGCGCTGCCCTTCGTTGAACAGGATGTCGAATGCCAGCGTGGATTTTCCAGAGCCGCTCACTCCCGAGATGACGTTGAACTTCCCGCGCGGAATGTTCACCGTGAGCTGCTTGAGATTGTGTTCTTTCGCGTTGATGATCTCGATAGCGTTGTCGCCCCGGTCGATCTGGCGTGGCTGGCGCACAGGCCAGGCCACACCCGCTTCCGCCACCTCGTACACCTCGCCCATGGCTTTGGCGTAGTCGCGCAAAGCCTTGGCTGTATGGCTGCTTCGGTGTTGACGCACTTCTTCCGGTGGTCCTTCCGCCACGACCAGGCCGCCACTCGCGCCACCTTCAGGCCCCAGGTCAATGAGCCAGTCCGCCGCACGAATCACATCGAGGTTGTGTTCGATGACGATGAGCGAATGCCCTGCCTCCAGCAGTTTGCGCATGGAGCGCATCAGCTTGGCGATGTCGTCAAAGTGCAAACCCGTGGTGGGTTCGTCAAAAAGGAACAGCGTTCCCTTCTTCGCCAGCTTCTGCCTCGACGCACTGGCCGATTTGGCCGCATCTGCCAGAAATCCGGCGAGCTTCAGGCGTTGCGCTTCCCCGCCCGACAGCGTGGGCACCGGTTGCCCCAGCTTGACGTATTCCAGCCCCACATCAACGATGGGTTGCAGCGCACGAATGACGTCGCGATCGTCCGCAAACAAAGCCGCTGCTTCCGATACCGTCAATGCCAGCACGTCGGCCACGTTCAACTGACGAGCACCGCGCTCCAACCGCACTTCCAACACTTCGGGACGGTAGCGCTTGCCGTCACAATCCGGGCAGCGCAGGTACACGTCCGAGAGGAACTGCATCTCCACATGCTCAAAGCCCGAGCCGCCGCAGGTAGGGCAACGCCCATCCCCGCTGTTGAAGCTGAACTTGGCCTGCGTGTAGCCGCGTTGGCGCGCCACCGGTGTCGCCGCAAAGAGGGAGCGGATGGCATCCCAGGCGCCTACATAGCTCACCGGGTTGGAACGCGCCGTCTTGCCGATGGGCGACTGGTCCACATAGACCACATCGCTGAGATGGTCGCCGCCCAGCAAACGATCGTGTTCGCCCGGCGATTCGGTGGCTTTGCCGAAGTGGCGCATCAATGCCGGCGCCAACACATCCTGAATCAGGGTCGACTTGCCAGAACCCGACACGCCTGTCACAACAACGAGGCGCTGCAATGGAAAGTCAATGTGCAGGTTCTGCAGGTTGTGCTCTCGCGCGCCTTCCAGAATCAACCTGGGTGTGCTGTCGGTGACCATGCGCTTTATGCCCATGCCCACCTGCTTGCGGCCACCCAGGTAGGCGCCTGTCAGCGTATCGGCGCGGCGAATCGTCTCGGGCGTGCCGTCAAAAACGATCTGGCCACCACGCTCGCCAGGGCCCGGCCCCATGTCGATCAAGCGGTCTGCCGCCAGCATCACGGCAGGGTCGTGCTCCACCACCACCAACGTGTTTCCTGCATCCCGCAAACGCAGCATCGCTTCGTTGATGCGTTCCATGTCACGCGGGTGAAGGCCAATGCTGGGCTCATCCAGCACAAACAATGTGTTCACCAGCGACGTGCCCAACGCGGTGGTGAGGTTGATGCGTTGTACCTCGCCGCCAGAGAGGGTCCGGCTTTGGCGATCCAGCGTCAGGTAGCCAATGCCAACTTCACACAGGTAGCGCAAGCGGGTGTTGATTTCTTCAAAAAGCAGTCGCAAGGCCTGCGCTTGCCCGTCAGCCCCTGCCGCCTTGCCAGTAGGCAAGGCGTTCTCCAAAGCC
>JBNKNN010000048.1:0-29728 GCA_050293865.1 Hydrogenophaga sp.
GCCTAAGGATGAGGCCGTCGAACGCGCGCGCCGCTACATGCAAAAGGTAGGACTTCAGGGGGTGGAAGACCGTTACCCGTCTCAGCTCAGTGGCGGCCAGCAACAGCGAGTCGCCATTGCGCGTGCACTGGCGGTTGAACCCGCAGTGATGTTGTTTGACGAACCCACCAGCGCGCTCGATCCAGAGCTCGTGACAGAGGTGTTGCGCGTGATGAAGCAACTGGCCGAGGAAGGACGAACCATGCTGGTGGTGACGCACGAGATGGGCTTCGCGCGTGAAGTGTCCTCTCAGGTGGTGTTCCTCCACCAAGGTTTGGTTGAAGAACAAGGCAAACCTGGACAAGTGCTGGTGCAGCCTCGAAGCGAACGCCTTGCGCAGTTCCTGAGTGGAAACTTGAAATAGCAGCTCGCAGCTAGACCCCCTAAAGGTATCCCGAGCCATCGTTCATGGGGCCTCGGCAATCGGCAGAACTGACAGGCTGCAACCCTGTTGTTGCCCGAATTGCCTCCCTCAAGTCTCGCGCACCATAAGAACCATTGATCGAGATTCGGTCGCTCGCTTTGAAAGGAATGGTCATGGTTACAACCGAAGGCACTGGGGCAGCAGGTTCCCAGCTCAACACATCGCTGATGGGAATGCTGGTCGGCAAGATCCAGGAGAAGCTGGTCAGCAAACTGGATTTCGATGGCAGCGGTGGCGTGGGTCAGGAGGAATTTCAGCTAGCGCTGGACAAGATGTCCGAGAAGATGGACATCGACCTGTCGGCTGAAGGCGCTGCCATGTTCAGCGCTGCGGACGCAGATGCCGATGGAGAGCTCAATGGCAGCGAGCTCGGCCAGCTCGTGGGCGGCTTCTTCCCGGCACAAGAGAACACTCAGGCGTTCTTGCAGTCGCGGGCGGCATGCGGCCATTGCGGCCACGGAGCCAGTCCATTCGACATGGCTGACGCCAACATGGACGGTTTCCTCTCTCGCGGCGAGTTCCAGAGCATGCAGGCCATGGGTGCGTACGGTAGTCCAACGGGCGGCATGTACGGCAACTATGCCATGCCAGCACCCATGCCTGCTCCAGTGGCAGCGCCTGGTTCTACCGTTCCTGTATCAGGTGTGGAATCCACTGTGACCAGCTCTTTCGTCGCAGATGACAGCACTGCTGTTGCCGACGGCGCCAGTGCCGCATCCGAACCACCTGACGCAGCCACAACAGTCGCCTCCGCGGACTCAACTCAGGCGGACGCAGCCGCTCAAGAGGCTGACCCTCTCGCCTCGTTGGTTGCAGGCCTGGACACCAACGGTGATGGCGAAGTCAGCGCGGATGAGTTAAGTCAATTCGTGGCTCAAATGGAAAGTGTTGTGAGCGACTACAACGGCACCACGTTGGCAGGGAATGCTCAGGACGCCATGCTGGACAACTTGGCATGAACCTCGCCTCGTCCCCGGGCTGATCCGCTCGAACGCCCGCAAGTCAATGGCCCGTGCACTTGAGTGCCACGGGTCATTTCTCTGGCGCGCCCGTGTTGCGATTGTCTGCTGACTAAGAGAAAAGCAGATTGTGATTGAGTGTCATTGAACCATCCAGCAACCGGAATTTGATCATCGGACTACTGAAATCGGAGAACGGAGCACCCATGGCGATTTCCCCGTCGCTGTGAAGCAAACACTCCTGTCTGCGCAAAGAGACCACGGCATCTGACCCTGCGAATCGCACCCAGGTGCCATAGCTGCTTGTGTCCTCCAGCACATAGTTGCCAGACCGGATGTCCAGCGTGGCATGCAAACGGGAAACCCGTGGATCATTGACCACAAACTCCGCCTCTGGAATGCGACCGATCTTGATGGGAAGATCCGTCATCTTGAACGCACGCTTGTCATCAAGCCAATGCAATTCGATGCCACCAAACACCGATTCACCGACCTCGCGGTTCGCGTGAAGATCTGAAGGCAAGGTCAGAAATTCGGAGAGCATCTCGGGTTGCCATTCAATCCGGAAAACCTCACAAGGCTCCACTCTGCCCTTTATCCGCATTGGCCCCAGGCTGCGGCTTCGAACCGCTTGACGAGACGTCAGACTGCGAATGACCTTGTCGGTGACCAGAATCTGCTCTGGTCCGGCCAAATCACTCAAGCGCGCCGCCACGTTGACAGCATCCCCGAAGCAATCGCCGTCGACCTGAACCACCTGGCCACGGGCCATTCCCACTTGCATGAGCAGTTTGAGCCGGCTTGGCCACTGCGCGACGCGCTGGGCGTGCTCTTGCTGGATGTGCATCATGCACTCCACGGCCAATTGATTGTTGGTGAACGAGAGCAACACCCCGTCTCCCAGCATCTTGACGACCTTTCCGTCAAACTCCTGACCTTTGGCTCCGATCCATTGAGTCAAGCGGGTGACGGCCTTGGTCGCACGATCATTACCCAGTGTCTCGAAGACCGAGACACTGCCCGTGAGGTCGACAAAAGCTATCGTCAACTCAGCCATAGTTAGTGTGCCCGTGGTCCTCGGTCTGTGCCGCTATGCGTTTTGGAGTCTTGAGTGCCAAGCCAGCCTGCGATTTGGTGTCCAACTGAGCATTTTGTCACAGTTGGTTTCTGCGCATTCTTTCGAAAATCTCGAGTTTTTGAATGTTTTTGCGACATTGCGAAGCGCTGGCTCCTTTTGATCGTTGTCTTTGGTATTCGCTCTGATATCCGATATTGTGATCTGATATCCCAAAGGTACTCAATCCTTCACACTCTATCTTAAAGAGTTGGGGTAAATACTTGATTCCAATGTTGTTTTTTCGGGTTCAATAACAAGTAAGTCATTGCGAAGGTCCCACATGAGGCGTACCCTAAACAGGGTAGAGGGTCGTGGGGCCTGACATCGAAAACAGGTGAAACACCATGCGTTGGATCAAACCCAATCTTCGACACAGCATTTCGGCACTACTGGGTACCGATGTTCGTCGCAAGTCACCGGAATCGCTGGAGCCGATTCGGCAGGCGATGCTAGACGTCCTTGGAGACGATGGAGCAGAGCTCAATCCGCGGCTCAAGCGAAAACTTCAGTACAGTGGTGACGCACAAGGGCTTTGGTATGCCCGTTCCGAGTTGGTCGCTGTTCTCAGCCGTATCCATGGCGAAGCGATCGCCGTGGGCAAAGTTCGCAGCCTGACGCCCTACTTTCAAGGCTCCATCCCGCGTGGACTGATTGAAAGCAGCGGCGCCCCTGCGGCAGCGACCCCAGCACTCCAGTAGCCCTGCCCTGTACCCTCCGGGATCACCTGCCCGCGCTCAACCGCTTGTAACGTCTCCGCCGACAATCGACGTGGGGCGTTTGCTTTGAGTGTACTTGTTCACTGTCCATCCGGATGGTGCGCATGCTCCCAGAACATCAAAGCTTCGCGGCCCTGCACGATGAGGTCGACTTTTTGCCCGACCGGTAGCATGACCTTGGTGGGCACATGACCAAATGGCAGGCCTGTCAACACTGGCACCTTCGCTGAACGCTGGATCCAGTCCGTCACGCTTTCCAGACCAAAGCCCCGGTCATATCCGGGTACCGATTTGAAGCGTGTGAACGTACCGAACAAAATTGCCTTCTGCTCCTTGAGCACTCCTGCCATGTGAAGTTGACTCAGAGCTCTCTCGATGCGATAGGGGTGCTCATTCACATCTTCAATGAAAAGAACGCCACCCTTGACGCGCGGGAACCAGGGTGTGCCAAGCAAGGCACAGAGCACGGAGAGGTTCCCTCCCCATAGCGTAGCCCGACGGGCAAGCATCACTCCGTCACTGACATCCCCTTTGACGGACTGAGCCAGAGCAGACAGATTCTTGGCAGGTAGACGCCATCCAGTCCCTTCCGCCTGGCCTGTCATCATGTCGTCGAAACAGGCCTGCGTGATCTCATCTACCGCAGCTTCGGCACCAAAGTCCTCTATGAGAGAAGGACCTGCCCAACTGCACGTTCCTGTCTTGGACAGCATGGCCAGTTGCATCGCGGTAAAGTCGCTGATGCCCACAAACTTCGTCCCGTTGACGACGGCCTTGGCGAGCGCCTTGTATGGCAGTCTGTCCAGAATGCGTGTCAGTCCATAGCCTCCGCGGGAAATCAGTGCAAGGTCAGCGCCACTGGCTGCTGCTCGTTTAATAGCCTCCAGACGTGTTTCATCGTCACCCGCAAAACGCATGTGCTGGCTCAAGGCAGATGAGTCCACCTCAACTTCATGGCCTGCCAGCTGAAGCCGTTTGACGCCTCGGTTGAAGGCTCTTCGATCTCGCACTGCACTTGAGGGTGAGAAAACGTAAATATGACTCATATCGACGGAGTATTGAAGGTGAAATCAGAAGGCTGATGTGCTCGATTGAGCTGAGTGGCAGGCTAGATGGAAAAGTGGGACATGGCCAGCGACGCGACCTGTTGCCCTTGCTCCTGCACAAAGTGTCCTGCTGCCGGAAGTACAGCCACTGGTGGACATGACTTTATCTGTGCCGCCAACGCCTGCATCGTTGCAAGCGTGAAAACCGGGTCTTGAGTGCCCGCCACGACGAGGCTCTTACCTTGCCAATCGTCGCGCCAGAAACGCAGAGCGTTCCGGCTGAGCACCGCTCCCGGATCTGAGGGGTGCTCCGGGACCATTTCGGGAAAGGCTTGAGTAGCGGCACGGAAGCCTTTGTCGGGAAAAGGCGCGTCGTAGGCCTCGGCTTCAGCGGCGTTCATGTCCGGGTTGCCTCGTTGCATCAGGCGGCCGATGCCATAAAAAGGTTTCTTACGACACATGTCGCGCCAGGCCAGGAATCCCGGCGGCAGCTCGCCCTCGCCGGTCGCCAGGTAAGTGTTCATGACCAGCACACCGGAATACCGACTAGGCTCGACCATCGGCATGGTGAGTCCGAGCAGGCCGCCCCAATCCTGCACCACCAGGACAATGTTCTTCAAATCCAGTCGTTCCACGAGGTCCAGAAGAACTGCCCTGTGCCAATCAAAGCGGTGTGCTGACATCTTCTTGGGTTTGTCGCTCTTCCCAAATCCGATCAGGTCAGGAGCGACCACCCTGTCACCTCCGGCCAGGAACGTCGGCAACATCTTTCTGTAAACGTAGCTCCAGGCAGGGTTGCCATGCAGACAGAGCCAGGTTCGCGAAGCATCAGCAGGACCCTCGTCCAGGTAGTGCATGCGCAGCCCGGCAAGACTGGGCAAGTCACTCACATAGTGAGGGTCCCATGGATAGTCCGGGATTCCCTTGAAGGCCTGATCGGGCGTGCGCAGGGCATCGTCCCGAAGCGGTTGACGGCTTGCTTGATGCTGCAACCTACGCGCTTGAAAGAACTGGGAAAGAAGCGCACCACATTCCTGAGCCATCAGCCCCTTCTCAACTCGCGTGTGGTGATTGAGTGAGGGATAGCCGAACAGGTTCAGCACCGATCCTGCGGCACCTGTTTTGGGTTCGCTTGCGCCATAAACCACACGCGCCAAACGCCCGTGCATGATCGCTCCAGAGCACATGGCGCAAGGCTCCAGCGTCACAAACAGGGTACATGCGTCCAACCGGTAATTACCCACTGCCGCAGCAGCGCTTCGCAGTGCTTCCATCTCGGCGTGGGCGCAGGGGTTGTTGGTCGTTATCGGTCTGTTGTGGCCGCGCCCTACCACAGATCCGTCGCAAACAACCACAGCACCCACCGGAACTTCCCCTAGCGCTTTGGCCTTCTCAGCCTCGCTGAGTGCCTCACGCATGAAAAGCTCGTCCGCCCCGGTCCAATACGAGCCTTTGTCTGATGCCCGCACGGCGTCAATAATCCTTGAGCTGCTGCTGGCGGTTTTCCATCAGCTCGTTGACCTTGTCCTTGTACTGCTGCTGGATTTCGGCTGGCGTCGCGCCGTCCTGGATGCTGATCCCAAGCGCTTCGGCTTCGGCGCCCTTGAGGACTTGTGGTGGCTGTAGTTGGGTCTTGACCAGCCACGAGACGACCAAAAGCGCCAACATTGCGCTGATCACGCCAAAGATGAGTCTCATGTGGCTCGGCTCCTTGCTTCTGTCTTCTGTCTTCGGAATAACCGACATCTGCGATGGTTCTATTCCCACTCGATGGTGGCCGGTGGCTTGCTCGAAACATCGTAGGTGACACGGTTGATGCCGCGTACCTCATTGATGATCCGGCTGGATGTGCGCTTGAGCAACGCGTAAGGCAGTTCGGCCCAGTCCGCCGTCATGAAGTCGCTGGTCTGCACGGCGCGCAAAGCCACCACATACTCGTAGGTGCGCCCATCGCCCATCACGCCAACGCTCTTTACCGGCAGAAACACGGCGAACGCCTGGCTCGTCAAGTCGTACCAACTCTTGCCGCTGTTCTTGTCAATGGTCGAACGCAATTCTTCGATGAAGATGGCATCAGCCTGCCGCAGCAGGTCTGCATAGTCCTTCTTCACCTCTCCCAGAATCCGTACACCCAGGCCAGGGCCAGGGAACGGGTGGCGATAGACCATGTCATGCGGTAGGCCAAGCGCCACACCCAGCTCGCGGACCTCGTCCTTGAACAAGTCACGCAAGGGTTCCAGCAATTTCAGGCCAAGCTGCTCGGGCAAGCCGCCCACGTTGTGGTGGCTTTTGATGGTCACCGCCTTCTTGCTCTTTGCACCGCCTGACTCGATCACGTCTGGGTAGATGGTGCCCTGCGCGAGGAATGTTGCGCCCTTGTGGCCACCGTCTCCGGACTTGAGCTTCTCAGCTTCTGCTTTGAAGACATCCACGAAGAGACGGCCAATGATCTTGCGCTTCTGCTCGGGGTCGGACACGCCCGCCAGTTCGCCCATGAACATATCGCTGGCGTCGACCCGGATCACGCGCGCGTGGAGCTTGTCGGCAAACATCTCCATGACCATGTCACCTTCGTTCAGACGAAGAAGGCCATGGTCCACAAACACGCATGTGAGCTGGTCGCCAATCGCACGATGAATCAGAGCAGCTGCCACAGAAGAGTCAACTCCACCGGACAATCCCAATATCACTTCTTCGCTTCCGACCTGGGATCGGATCTGCTCTACCGCCTCCTGAATGTGATCGCGCATGACCCAGTCCGGCGCCACGTCGCAGATCTCCAGGACAAAGCGCTCCAGGATGGCTCGGCCTTGCACTGTGTGGGTGACTTCAGGATGGAACTGAACCGCATAGTAGCGGCGATCTTCGTCAGCCATGCCTGCGATCGGGCAACTGTCCGTGCTCGCCATCAACTTGAAGCCGGGCGGCAGCTCCACCACCTTGTCGCCGTGGCTCATCCAGACCTTGAGCATGCCGTGCCCGTCCGGGGTCGTGAAGTCTGCGATGTCCTTGAGAAGCCTGGTGTGGCCGCGGGCTCGAACCTCCGCATAGCCAAATTCACGATGATGGCCTCCTTCTACCTTGCCGCCCAACTGCTGAGCCATGGTCTGCATGCCATAGCAAATGCCCAGAACGGGGATCCCCAGATCAAATACCGCCTGCGGCGCCTTGTCAGTTGACTCTTCGAACGCACTCGCGTGGCTGCCCGAGAGGATGACACCTTTGAGCATGCCGTCTGCTGCGAATTCCTTTACCCACTCGTCAGTGACGTCACACGGGTGAACCTCACAGTACACGTGGGCTTCGCGAATGCGGCGGGCAATGAGCTGCGTCACCTGTGAGCCAAAGTCGAGGATCAGGATTTTCTGATGTTGCATGGAGATATCGGGCAATGAAAAAAACGGAAAAGGCCGTCACGTAGGACGGCCTGAACTCGACGGAAAGGCAGTGACAGCTGCCTTCTCAGTCGGCACGGTAGTTCGGGGCTTCCTTGGTGATCTGCACATCGTGGACATGGCTCTCGCGAACGCCCGCCGAAGTAATCTCGACAAATTCAGCGCGGGCACGCATATGCTCCACCGTCGGACACCCGCAGTAACCCATGGCTGCACGCACGCCGCCGGCCATCTGGTAGATGATGGACACCACGGAGCCCTTGTATGGCACCCGTCCCTCAATGCCTTCAGGTACCAGCTTGTCTGCATTGGGGTTACCCGTGCTGGATTCCTGGAAATAGCGGTCTGCACTGCCCTGCTGCATGGCACCGATCGAGCCCATGCCGCGATAGCTCTTGTAGCTGCGACCCTGATACAGAATGACTTCGCCCGGTGCTTCTTCAGTACCGGCAAACACGCCTCCCATCATGACCGAGTTGGCGCCAGCCGCAATGGCCTTGGCCACATCGCCGCTGTAACGGATGCCCCCGTCAGCAATCATGGGGATGCCCGTCGTTTGCAACGCGGTGGAGACGCTGTCAATGGCCATGATTTGTGGAACGCCCACGCCAGCCACAATACGGGTGGTGCAAATGGACCCCGGACCGATGCCGACCTTGACGGCATCAGCGCCAGCGTCAACCAAGGCCAATGCGGCAGCAGCCGTTGCGATATTGCCGCCCACTACATCAACCTGAGGGTAGTTCTCTTTCACCCATCTCACGCGGTCGATCACGCCCTTGCTGTGACCATGCGCAGTGTCAACAATGATGGCGTCAACGCCGGCCTTCACCAAGGCCTCCACGCGTTCTTCCGTGCCAGCGCCCACGCCTACTGCAGCGCCCACACGCAATCGACCAGAAGGATCACGGGCCGCGTTGGGAAAATTGAGCTGCTTGGTGATGTCCTTGACGGTGATCAGACCCTTCAGTTCAAACGCATCGTTGACCACGAGCAGGCGCTCAAGCTTGTGCTTGTTCAGCAGCGCCTTGGCTTCTTCGGGCGTGGTTCCTTCAGGCACGGTGATCAGCCGGTCTTGCGGAGTCATGATCTCCGAGACAGCCACATCATGACGATTTTCAAAGCGAAGATCGCGGCCGGTAACAATGCCAGCGACCTTGCCTCCATCCACGACAGGGAACCCGGAAACACCAAGTTCTTCAGACAGCTGAATAACCTGCCTTACCGTCGTTTGCGGCGAGATGACCACGGGATCGCGCAGGACGCCCGATTCGTAGCGCTTGACCTTGGCGACCTGAGCCGCCTGCTCCTTGGCCGTCAAGTTTTTGTGGATGATGCCGATGCCGCCTTCTTGCGCAATGGCAATGGCCAGTCGAGCCTCGGTCACCGTGTCCATGGCGGCCGAGACGATGGGCAGATTCAGCCGGATGTTTCGGGAAAACTGGGTCGCCAGCGAAGTGTCCTTGGGAAGGACCTGCGAATACGCGGGGACCAGCAAGACGTCGTCGAACGTCAGTGCTTTGCCAAGTAGGCGCATAGGGGAAAGCTCCAAAAACACCATTGTACTCGGGTTGACCCGGCGTTATCGGGCTTCACTGTTCGATAAACGCAACTGCCAGCATTGAGAATCCACCTAAATCCGAACCCAATTTCACCGCCCCCCTCTCCAATCGGGCTACACTGAAAGCATGAAATATCAAGTGCTCAATCATTTGGCGTCGTGGCGCAAATCGTTGGTTGTTCTGGGGTGTGCTGCACTCTTGGCCGGCAATGCTTGGGGTCAGTGGGGCTGGACGAACGCTGCTGGCAAGAAGGAGTTCAGTGACCGCCCACCTCCGCCGAGCGTGCCCGAGAGCAAGATTTTCAAGCGACCTTCAGGGGCAGCGCTGGCACCCGTGCCTTCTCAACCTGCGGATGTTGGCGCGTCGGCAACTGAGAATTCCAAGCCACCACAGAAGACGAGCGATCTGGATCAAAAAGTAGCGGAGCAGGAGGCCGAAGAAAAAGCCAAACGCGATGCCGAGAAGGCCGATCTCCTCAAGAAGCGAAAGAAAGAGCGGGCTGAAAACTGTGAACGTGCGAAGAGCGCGAAAGCGACCATCGAATCGGGCGTCAGGCTTGGAAGGGTCAATGCCAATGGCGAGCGCGAAATTCTGGACGAAGCCGCCCGTGCCAAAGAAATGGAACGTGCGAACCAAATCATGAAAAGCCAATGCGGGCCCGACCCGATGGCTTCAGAATGAAGGCTCAGACTTTTTCGGGGCGCCTACCCGCAAGGTGGGCTCAGCCTTGAAGAACGGCTTTCGTTCGACTAGTACCCGGCTTTCGCGCCGGGTCTTTTTTTGGAGAACAGCCCCGCACCGCGAGCACCCTGGCCGACAAAACGCTCTCGCCGGGCCACCTTCGGGTCCACGCGCAGTGGGCGGTACAGTTCCACCCGGTCGCCGTCTCGAAGCAGGGTCGAGGTCGGCTGTTTGCGACCCCATATACCGACCGGCGCATCCCGTAATGGCGATTCTCTAAGCGTCTGTAGCAGGTCAGCGATGGAGCTCCCCGGTGGCATGTCCAGCTCTCGCTCAGTCACTTGCCTAGGACCCAGCGAATACACAACCAGGACTTTCATTCGCCGTATACCTTGTCTGCACGCTTGACGAACGCATCAACCAAACTTGACGCAATCTTGTCAAAAACGGGGCCGACCAATTTGGCCAGCGTGTTGCTGGAGAAACCATAGGTAAGGCGAAACTCAACTTTGCAGGCGCGCTGCTCGCCATCGCCCAATGGTGTAAAGACCCATAGCCCGTCAAGTTGTGAGAATGGCCCGTCGACCAGCGCCAGGTGAACCTCTCGGTCCTCTACATGCCGGTTTCTGGTGGTGAAGCTCTGTTTGAGTCCGCTGATAGCCATTCCGACTTCCGCCACCATGCCCTCTTCTGTCCGCTCGACAATCTCCGCCCGGTCGCACCAAGGCAAGAACTCTGGATAGTGCTGAACATCAGTGACCAGTGCAAACATTTCGTGCGCGCTGTGCCAAAGCAAAACCGACTTTTCGATGGTTTTCATAGAATCGATATCTTTGTGGGGAGACAGGCCTGCTTTCGCGACAGCGATTCGCTCTTGCAAGCTGAACCTTTGTCCCCATCTGGCGATGTGACCGCCTTGCTCCAGACGATTGTAAAGACCTGACCGATATCTGTCGGCCTCCCCAAACATGTCCAAGAACTCCGACACGAAATCCAAGCCAGGCGATAGCCGAATTGCAGAAAACAAAAAGGCGCTTTTCAACTACCACATTGAAGAGCGCTTTGAAGCCGGCATGGTCCTGCAGGGCTGGGAGGTCAAGGCCTTGCGTGACGGCAAGGTGCAACTCACAGACGGCTATGTCGTGATCCGCGATGGCGAGTTGTACCTGGTGGGATGTCAAATCAACCCGCTCAAGACGGCATCGACACATGTCAGCCCGGACGCCGTGCGCACCAAGAAGCTTCTCATGCAAAAGGACCAGATACGGCGTCTGATCGGAAAGGTCGAGCAGCGCGGCTATACGTTGGTCCCCTTGAACCTGCACTGGAAGAACCGCCGGGTAAAGTGTGAAATTGCGCTTGCTCGGGGCAAGGCCGAGCACGACAAGCGTGACACCATCAAGGATCGAGAAGGCAAACGCGAGGTAGAGCGCGCGCTCAAGCAACGCAGTCGTTGAACCTGATCCCCCTCCTGATGCCGTATCAGGCGAGGTGGCTCAGCGGGTGTGCCTCGCTCGACCAGGGGCTGACGAAGAAACGCTTGACCCATTCGGGATCGACGTCTTCCACCCTTGATGGATTCCACTTGGGTTGGTGGTCTTTGTCAATGGCCAGCGCCCGGATTCCTTCCACCGTCTCGCTCTGATCCCCTGGCCGCAGATGGAAACACCGGTGGACCATGTCCCGCTCCATGCGCAGGTCCTCCGCGAGACTCATATGCCGTGCTCTACGGACTTGCTCGTGAACGACATGCAGCATGGTGGGCGAACGCTTGCGCAGCAGATTGGCGGTGGCTTGCTCCCACTGGCCAGGGTCGGCCTCCAGCCGCTGCAGAATGGCACGCACATCAGGTAGCCCGAAGACGCTATTGATGACTGAGACGGGCCAGGAAGGCTTGGCAAGGTCCTTGAGCGCATAGGTATGGACCCACCGTTCGACTGCTTCTCCCGTGGTGAAAGGCGTCTCCGCGAGCGAGTCCCACAGCTTGACCAGTCGATTGCTGTCCACACAGATGTCGGCCAAACCCACCGAGATGGCTTCAGATGCACCGATCACCTGACCGGTGAGCGCGAGGTATTCGCCCATGTGCTGGGGACAACGGCTGAGAAAATAACCACCGCCCACGTCTGGAAACAGGCCAATACCGGTTTCCGGCATGGCCAGCTTGCTGCGCTCAGTCACCACGCGCAGGCTCGCTCCCTGGCTGATGCCCATACCCCCACCCATGACAATCCCGTCCATCAAAGCGATGTAGGGTTTTGCATAGCGGTGGATCAGATGGTTGAGCGCATATTCCTCGGTGAAGAAAGCTTCGAGGTCTTGGTCGCCTTCCAGAGCTGCCCGGTGGAAAAACCGAATATCGCCGCCAGCACAAAAAGCGCCGAAGGGCTCTTGTTTGCTCATACCCCGGATGACGACGGCAAGGACTTCATCATCGTCAGCCCACGCCTTGAGTATTTGAGTCAGATCCCGGATCATGGGCAAAGACAAGGCATTCAGTGCCTTGGGTCGATTGAGGGTGATGCACCCTACTCGGCCCTGTTTCTGGGCAATGACCAAAGCTTCCAATGCGTCTTCTTGGGACATATTCCCGGCCTCCTGACTGGCAACACCTGAAGGGGCCACGGCCACCAAGCCGTGGTATCTGCTTAACTTAGGCCTTAGCAGCGCGCTTGCGCTCATGCTCCTTCAGGAAGCGCTTGCGCAGGCGAATGCTCTGTGGCGTGATTTCAACCAACTCGTCGTCGTCGATGAACTCGACACCATACTCCAGCGTAAGTTCGATCGGTGGAGTGATCTTGATCGCATCTTCCTTGCCTGAGACGCGGAAGTTGGTCAGTTGCTTGGTGCGAGTCGCGTTGACGACCAGGTCGTTCTCGCGGCTGTGAATGCCAACGATCATGCCTTCGTACACCGCGTCACCGGGGCGGACAAACATGCGCCCCCGATCGTCCAGCTTGCCCAGTGCGTATGCAAATATCTCTCCATCGTCCATGGAAATCAGTACGCCGTTCTTGCGCCCACCGATCTCGCCTTTGTGTGGCTCGTAGCTATCGAAGATGTTCGAAATCAAGCCGGTGCCGCGGGTCAGATTCAGAAATTCGTTGGAAAAGCCGATCAAACCACGGGCTGGAATACGATACTCAAGGCGGACACGCCCGTGACCGTCAGGCTCCATATTGGTCAGTTCACCTTTGCGTTCACCCAACGCCTGCATGACGGCACCTTGGTGGCCCTCTTCTACGTCGGCTGTGACCAGCTCGATTGGCTCGCACCTTTCGCCGTCGATGTCCTGGAACACGACACGAGGTTTGGACACGGCCAACTCGTAGCCTTCTCTGCGCATGTTTTCCAGCAGGATGGTCAAGTGCAGTTCGCCCCGGCCAGAGACTTCGAAAATGCCGTCTTCACTGGTTTCGCGGACGCGCAGGGCCACGTTGGATTGAAGCTCCTTTTGCAGCCGCTCCCATATCTGACGACTGGTGACGAACTTGCCTTCGCGGCCAGCAAGCGGACTGGTATTCACGCAAAAGTTCATGGTCAGTGTGGGTTCATCCACAGAAAGCATGGGCAGTGGGGATGGCTTTTCGACGTCCGTGATGGTTACACCGATACCAATATCAGCAATGCCGTTGATCAGAACGATTTCGCCAGGACCGGCTTCCTGGGTTTGCATACGATCCAGACCCTGGAAGGTCAGGACCTGGTTCACACGGCCCTTGAATGACTTTCCGTCAGGCCCCTCTGCCACCAGAACGTCCATTCCGGGCTTGACCACGCCTGCGTTGACGCGCCCTACGCCGATTCGGCCCACAAAGGTGGAGAAGTCCAGCGCAGAGATTTGCAGCTGCAATGGCGCTTTCGGGTCCCCTTGGTGAGCAGGCACATGCTCCAGCACAGTGTCAAACAGCGCGGCCATGTCAGGACCCCATTGTTCACCGGGTGCACCCTCGTCCATCGAAGACCAACCGTTGATGCCAGAGGCATACACCACGGGGAAATCGAGCTGTTCGTCGGTCGCTCCTAGCTTGTCGAACAGGTCAAACGCTGCATTGATGACTTTGTCAGGGTTGGCGCCGGGTTTGTCGACCTTGTTCACCACAACGATCGGCTTGAGGCCGAGCGCCAGAGCTTTCTTTGTCACGAAGCGCGTTTGAGGCATGGGGCCTTCTTGTGCGTCGATCAGAAGCAGCACGCCGTCGACCATCGACAAGGCGCGCTCAACCTCACCACCGAAGTCGGCGTGGCCGGGAGTGTCCACGATGTTGATGTGGGTGCCCTTCCAACGCACTGCGCAGTTCTTGGCCAGAATAGTGATGCCGCGTTCGCGTTCGATGGCATTGTTGTCCATCACGGTATCGACCACCTTCTCATGGTCTGCAAAGGTGCCGGATTGACGAAGCAACTGGTCAACCAAGGTCGTCTTTCCGTGGTCGACGTGGGCAATGATGGCGATATTGCGAATCTGTTGGGTCATGGTTTCTTTCTCAATCCATTTGCTCAGGCGACTGCCTGGCTGACGGTTTCGGTTTTCTGAAAATCTTGAATCTGCTGAATATCGGTTGGGCTGAGCAGCCGGACGGGAATCAGCTCTCCTGCCACGGCCCTGGCTGCACCAAGCAACTGTCTGTCGGGGGAAAAAACCGCCACCTTGTCCGCGTCTGGCCAGTTTCCACGGCGACGCATGCCGGACAAGAAGCGGCCGCTGTCTTCAGCCGAGAGCTCGATGGGAACGTGACCGTCAAGCAGAGACTCGACCGGTAGCAACTGGTATAGGCGTTGTTGCTCAGACATCTGCTCGAGCGCGTCGAGCGTGACACAAGTGGCGGCCGTGAACGGTCCCGTTTCGGTTCGGCGGAGACTGGCCAAGTGGGCTCCGCAACCAAGGGCAGCGCCAATGTCCTCGCCCAGCACTCGAATGTAGGTGCCCTTGCTGCATTGAACCCGCAGCGTCAAGCTGGGTGCATCGGCAGAGAGGTCGGCGTCGAGCATTTCGAGTTCGTGGATCTCAACTTTGCGTGATGCCCGCTCAACAGTTTTGCCTTCTCTCGCGTACTCGTACAGCGCCTTCCCGTCCTTCTTGAGTGCGCTGTACATGGGCGGAACTTGCTCGATAGAGCCGGTGAATTTGTCCAGAATTTGAACGACCTCGCCAATTGAACACTGCACGGGCTGCTCTTGCAGAACGTCGCCTTCCTGGTCCCCTGTCGTCGTGCGAATACCCAGTCGCAGGACTGTTTCGTAAGTCTTGTCTGCATCCAGGTGCAATTGACTGAACTTGGTGGCTGCGCCAAAGCACAGCGGAAGCACGCCAGTGGCCAGAGGGTCCAGCGTCCCCGTATGTCCCGCTTTCTCAGCGCGCAGCAACCACTTGGCATTTTGCAAAGCCTGGTTGCTAGAGAGCCCCAAAGGTTTGTCGAGCAGCAACACCCCATGCACAGGGCGCCGCTGCACCCGTGTGCGTGGCGCGTTCATGCTCAGTCTTCCTTGGAGCGAGACGAAACCGCCTTGGCAATCAAGGCATTCATGTCGGCTGCGCGTTCTGTCGTGCGATCGAACAGGAAATGCAGGGTCGGAACTGTGTGAATATGCAGACGCTTGAACAATCCGTTGCGAAGGAACCCGGCCGCGGCATTGAGCGCTTCTGTCGTCTCCTCAGGCTCACCCGTCAGCAAACTGAAGTAAACCTTGGCATGAGCATAGTCGGGAGTTACCTCAACGGCGTTGATGGTGACCATGCCGACACGGGGGTCCTTGAGTTCGCGTGCGATCAACTCGGATAGGTCGCGCTGAATCTGGTCAGCAACACGGAAGCTGCGGTTCGGTGTGGCTTTCTTTTTGGCTGGCATATGGATTCAGCCTCCTTTGGCCTGCTGGTGCTCCATGGGAAGCCACCAGCGCTTGGCTCGAGGAATGTACATGGCGTCAGGGTCGTGGGACATCACGACACGTTCGGCTCGACCTGTTATCAGTGCCGTGTCGACCAGACCAAAGAATCGGGAGTCCCGGCTGTTGTCCCTGCTATCGCCCATCAACATGACCTTGCCCTCGGGCACCTGAATCGTTGGAAAGTCGGTGCGCAGATTGAACATCGGGATGCGAGCAGTGTCGTAGGTCTTGCCGCCCAGTTCTTCGCGCCAAACCTCAACTTGCAACATTCCACTCTCGGTGGGTACAAGTGCTTGCGAATCCAGCAATTGGCGCTGTTGCGGCACGCCATTGATGTAGAGTACGTTGCTCTGCATGCGAATGGTGTCTCCGGACACGGCCACGACTCGCTTAATCAATGTCTTGCCGTCCTCTGGCGACTCTAGTGTCACCACATCGCCAGACTTTGGTTCCGCCCAACGTGCCAATTCCACCAGAGTGAACGGAACACGAAGGCGGTAGGCCAGCTTGTTCACCAGCACCCTGTCGCCGGTGACCAGCGTTGGATTCATGGACGAGCTGGGAATGTAGTTCCAGTCAGCGATGGCCGAGCGGAACACGAACATGAGCGCGAGGAACGTCAGAAATCGTTTGTTCTGTTTCCAAAGCCTGAACATGTTAGTACCTCCGCCCTCGCTTTACAGCGTACGAGCGATCTCCTTGACTTCAAAGAATTCCAGCTGATCACCTTCTTTGATGTCGTTGTAGTTCTTGAGTTTGATACCGCATTCGAAGCCTTCCTTGACTTCGCGAACATCGTCCTTGACACGCTTGAGCGACTCGATCTCGCCGGTATAGACAACCACGTTGTCGCGCAGCAGGCGGAAGTGCGCAGAGCGCGTCGCCATGCCCTGCGTGATCATGCAGCCCGCCACCGTACCAATCTTCGAGGCCACGAATACCGTCCGGATTTCGGCCATACCAATGACCTCTTCCTTCTTCTCCGGCGCCAGCATCCCCGACATCGCGGCCTTGAGTTCGTCCACAGCGTCGTAGATGATGTTGTAGTAACGAACGTCCACATCGTTGTGCTCGGCAAGCTTGCGGGCACCTGCATCCGCACGGGTGTTGAAGCCGATGACCACAGCCCCTGAGGCAATGGCCAGGTTGACGTCGGACTCGCTGATACCACCCACGCCAGCATAGACCAGCTGAATCTTGACCTCGTCCGTCGACAGCTTCTGCAAGGACGCTGCAAGCGCTTCCTGGGAGCCCTGAACGTCAGCCTTGATGATGATGGGGAGGGTCTTGACCTCGCCAGCTGTCATCTCGGCAAACATGTTCTCGAGCTTCGCTGCCTGCTGCTTGGCCAGCTTGGTGCTGCGGTACTTGCCGGCACGATAGGTCGCAATCTCGCGAGCGCGGCGTTCGTCGGCAAGAACCATGAACTCATCACCTGCTTGAGGCACTTCGTTCAGGCCCTGAATCTCGACAGGTATGGAAGGGCCGGCCTCTTTTGTTTGGCGTCCGTCCTCATCCAGCATGGCTCGCACACGGCCTGAGGTTTGGCCTGCCAGAACCACATCGCCGACTTTGAGCGTACCTGACTGGATCAGAATGGTGGCAACGGAGCCGCGACCTTTGTCAAGACGCGCTTCGACCACAATTCCCTTGGCCATCGCATCGACCGGTGCCTTCAACTCGAGCACTTCGGCCTGGAGCAAAACCTGTTCGAGCAGCTCATCGATGCCCTGCCCGGTCTTGGCAGATACCGCGACGAAAGGCGAGTCACCGCCGTACTCTTCGGGCAGCACTTCTTCTGCCACGAGCTCGTCGCGCACCTTGTCGAGGTTGGCATCGGGCTTGTCCGCCTTGGTCAGCGCCACGACGATAGGAACGCCAGCAGCCTTCGCATGCTTGATGGCTTCCTTCGTTTGCGGCATGACGCCATCGTCAGCGGCACAAACCAGAACCACGATGTCGGTTGCCTGAGCGCCCCGAGCACGCATGGCCGTGAACGCCTCGTGACCGGGGGTATCGAGGAAAGTCACCATGCCGCGAGGGGTGTCCACGTGGTAGGCGCCAATGTGCTGCGTGATGCCGCCAGCTTCTCCGGCGGCCACCTTTGAGCGGCGCACGTAGTCGAGCAACGACGTCTTTCCATGATCAACGTGCCCCATCACTGTGACCACAGGGGCGCGTGGCATCAGTTCGGCCTGTTGACCTTGCACTTCCTCTTCGGTAAACGCCTCTGGATCGTCCAGAGCAGCCTGGATGGCCTTGTGGCCCATTTCCTCAACCACGATCATGGCCGTGTCCTGGTCAAGTGACTGGTTGATGGTTACCATCTGGCCCAGTTTCATCAGGTGTTTGATGACCTCGGACGACTTGACGGCCATCTTGTGTGCCAGCTCGGCCACGGTGATGGTTTCAGGCACGTGCACTTCGACCGCTTTGAGTTCAGCCGGTGGCACAAAGTTCGATTGTGCGGCGCCTCGCCCTGCGTTCCGGTCTCCGCGCTTGCCACCGCGCGGGCCACTTCGCCAGCCCGGACGAGCTGCGCCCGTGTCGCCGCGGGTTTTGATTTCACGCTTGCGGCTGTCGTCCTCTTTCCACGTAGACGACAGATTCTCAGAGCGGATTTCCTTCTTCGCACCGGTACCACCAGGACGGGCTCCCGTTCCGGTAGGCTTGTGCAATGTGCCTTTGATGCCTTGCTCGGCTTCAGGCTTCTTGGCCACCAGGGTCTTGGCCGGCGCAGCCATCATGGCGCGAATGCTGGCAGCTTCGGCCTCGGCTTTGCGACGACGGGCTTCCAGCTCCTTGGCGCGCGCATCATCTTCCGCCTTCTGGGCAGCCTTGCTGTCCTTGGCGGACTTGACGGCTTTCGCCGGCGCTGCAGCTTCAGGTGCTGGAGCGGCTTCAGGCACAGGCGCCTGGGCTTGCTCGTCGGAAGCGTTTGTTGAGGCTTCCTGCTCCGAGGCTTTCGTGCCTTCGCCAGCGGCTTGCTCCGCAGCGGCCTTGGCTGCCGCTGCCTCCGCTTCAGCCTTGGCGGCTTCCTCAGCTGCTTCCTTGGCTTCGCGCTCTTCGCGTTCTTGACGCTTCTGCGCCAGCTCCTCTTCCTGCCGGCGCAGGAGTTCGGCCTGGCGGCGCGCTTCTTCCTCGCGGCGGGCCAACTCTGCCTCGTCCACGACAGGCTTCGCTACCGCAGGCTGCGCTTCTTCATCCGGTACTTCAACCGCAGGCGCAGCTACCGTCTCCTCATCGCGCTTGATAAAGGTTCGCTTCTTGCGAACTTCCACTTGAATCGTGCGGGCACGTCCACTGGCATCGGCCTGCTTGATCTCAGTGGTCGACTTCTTCGTCAGTGTGATCTTCTTGCGACCACCTGTCGACGTGCCATGGCTGGCCTTGAGGTAGCTCAGGAGCGACTGCTTGTCCGCCTCGGATACTGAATCGGTCTCGGCACGCTTGCTCACGCCAGCGGCCGACAGTTGCTCCAGCAACTGGGACGTTGGTTTGTTGAGCTCGGCTGCGAGTTCAGCGACTGTGGTACTTGTCATATATCTATCTCTCTCCGCTCAGGCCTCCGCTGCCATCAGTTGGATGCAGCAGGCGACTCGTCGCCGGCAAACCAGTGGGCGCGGGCCTTCATGATCATTTCGGTGGCCTCGTCATCGCTGAGACCGGTCAACTCTGTGAGTTCGTCGGTTGCGAGGTCTGCGAGGTCATCTCGGGTGTGGATGCCGCCATCAGCAAGTTTGCCAATGATGTCTGCGTTCATGCCATCGAGATCGCGCAGGTCTTGCGACACTTCTTCGACATTCTCCTCGTGCGCAATCTCCATGGTCAGGAGGGCGTCCTTGGCACGCGCACGCAGCTCGTTGACGGTTTCCTCGTCGAACGCTTCGATTTCCAGCATCTCTTGCAGCGGCACATAAGCCACTTCTTCCAGGCTAGTGAAACCTTCTTCGATAAGAATATCGGCGATTTCCTGGTCAACATCCAGCTTGCTCATGAACAGCGAACGGATGCCCTCAGCCTCCTCTGCCTGCTTCTGAGCAGACTCGTCCGCCGTCATGATATTGATGCGCCAGCCCGTCAGGTCGGATGCCAGCCGCACGTTCTGACCACCGCGGCCAATGGCAATGGCCAGGTTGTCTTCATCCACCACCACGTCCATGGCATGGCGCTCTTCGTCCACCACGATGGAGACCACGTTGGCCGGTGCCAATGCTCCGATGACGAACTGCGCCGGGTCTTCGCTCCAGAGCACGATGTCAACACGCTCGCCCGCGAGCTCATTGGTCACCGCATTGACACGGGTGCCACGAACGCCAACACAGGTACCAATGGGGTCGATGCGTTTGTCGTGGGAGAGCACGGCAATCTTTGCCCGCGAACCTGCGTCACGTGAGCAGGACTTGATCTCAAGCAGGCCTTGCTCGATTTCGGGCACTTCCTGCCGGAAAAGCTCGATCATGAACTCTGGCGCAGAGCGCGAAAGCAGGATGGGCGCACCGCGCAAGGTCAGGTCCACTTCCATGATCATCGCGCGAACACGATCACCGCTGCGGAAGTTCTCCTTGGGAATCATCTCGCTGCGGCGCAGGCGGCCTTCGACCCGACCGCTTTCCACGATCATGTCGCCTTTGTCCATGCGCTTGACGGTGCCCACAAATATCTTGTCGCCGCGCGACATGAAATCGTTGAGCAGCATCTCTCGCTCGGCATCTCTAATGCGCTGGAGAATGACCTGCTTGGCAGCCATGGCGCCAATGCGACCGATCGGAACGCTATCGACGGGCTTCTCGATGTAGTCACCTACCTCGATGTCCGGCAAATCGTCCTTGGCGTCGGTGAGCAGCTCTTCGGCATCCGGGTTTTGCAGACCAGCTTCGTCTGGCACGACCAGCCAACGACGGAAGGTTTCGTAGCTGCCAGTGTCCGGGTCGATGGACACACGGATTTCGACGTCGCCCTTGTAGAGCTTCTTGGTTGCGGAAGCAAGCGCCTGTTCCACTGCGCCCATGACCACATCTCGCTCCACGTTCTTCTCGCGCGAGATGGCATCGATCAGCATCAACATTTCGCGGTTCATTTCACTCGCCCACCTTTCCGTGCGTCTTCTGCAAGTTATTCAAAGATTCACTCAAATGTGTGATCAGGTCATGACGTTCGACTCGACCTCAATCACGCCTTCTTATCTGTTTCAGTCCTCTGACTGCTTGGGCGCCGCCTGGCGCCCCTTGAAATTCACGATTGGCGCCAAACGCGCCTGGGATATCTCATCGAGCGTGAAAGCCAGGGCTTGCAACGGCGGCGGAGGCCGCTTCTTGCTCACACGCACGCCTGGCTTGACCGGTGGCGCGTCAGTCCAGACGATTTGCCATTGCTTGCCGTCCTCTGCGCGTTCAAGCTCGCCTCGAAACTTCTTTCGATTGGCCGCAACGCCGGATTCGGTCACACCGATGGGTTCCTTGAGCGTGATGTCGACCATTTCACCGGTGAAACGGATGAAATCAACTTCGTGCCGCAAAGGACGGTCGATACCGGGCGAGCCAACCTCAAGCCGCTTGTATTCGACCCCTTCCACTTCCAGAAGGTACTGGAGTTGGCGCGTGACACGCTCGCAGTCTTCGACTGTCACAAAGCGTTCGGTGACAGTTGGCTCCTCAGGTGACGGAGGCTGCCAGGGCCAGTCGATCGTGACACGCAGCAAACCACCGGCCGATCGTTCCAGATCGACCAAGTCAAATCCCATGCCGGTCACCGTTTGTGCCACCGTGTCTTGCCAACCCATGTTTGCCGAATCGCGCTTCCTGTATTCAAAGAGACCATGCCTCGCCCCTCTGGATCAGAGGGAGAAAACACGGTCCCGGTTGTTCAATTGCTTCTTGACCTAGGGCTTGAACGAGCCGCCGCCGAGTTCCGCTGCTCAATGTGCTTTTCGTCACAAGAGGCGACGTCAACGAGTGCCGGCGATTCTGGTTCAGCCAAAAAAAATGGGCCGGTTGTAACCCGCCCATTTGGTCGTGAAGCCGGAATTGTACCGCTTTTAAGACCAGGATGGCAAGTTGCAAACAGAGATTTGCTGCACTGCAATCATCTTTCTGCTCCGCCTCGTGTCAAAGCGATGATGTGCCAGGTTTTGGTGCGTACAGCTTGGCATCGGCTCAGATCCCCACTGCTAGATGCCCAGTACCCATTGAATGATGTTCTTCGCAAGAAAGCCGAGCATGCCCAGCGACAACACCAGAAAAATAATGAACGTACCGAACTTGCCGGCTTTGGATTCCAGCGCAAGGTTCAACACAATAAACAGCATATACAGAATGAAGGCGCCAATGCCAAAGGTCAGTCCGAACTGCGCTATCTGTGCCTCTGTGTATCCGAAAATCGTGTTTTCCATTGTGAAATAAAGGTCCGGTCAGCCGCTTCAGGTTGGGCTGGCCCTCTGATGTCCGTCGTAGGGACGCGCTGTGAGGTCGCAGTAGGCATGCCAACTGGCGTGAGCCACGACGGGAATCAGCACGATCAAACCCAACAAGCCGGTTGCCATGCCAATGCCTACGCAGCCAGCGATAAGGAGCGCCCACAGCACCATGGGCCCAGGGTGTTCGGCAACAGCGCGCCAACTGGTGGCCACAGCCATGCTCACCGGTACCGAGGTGTCCACCAACATGGGCAAGGCCACCACACTGGAGGCGAACATGGGGGCCGCCAGAAGCGCCCCGAGCAGTACCCAGGCCTCGAAAAGTCCGATGCTCGGGTCGAGAAGCACGTGGCGAAGGAAATCAGATGGCTTTTCGATCGGGACATCTGACCACAGGGTGATCAGACCGGCAGAGGTAAGGACCCAGCCAGTACCTGCCAACCCCAGCAACAAACCGAAGCGCACCAGTCGGCCATCGCCGGAAGTCCACAGGCTGAACACGTCCCTCATGCCCACACACCGGCCCTGATGGCAGGAGCGACTGACATGGTAGAGCCCTGTGGCCAGAATGGGTGCCACGATGAGGAAGCCGGAGAAGGCGCCAGCAAGCAGCCAGAAATGGTTCCAGGCCACGGCCAGCAAAATCCAGCCAAAAACTGCCAGTAGCGCGCCATGCACCAGTCCAGGCACAGGGTTTCGGCGCAAATCCGCCCAGCCAGCAGCCAACCAGCGCAGCGGAGACAGTAGGTCGACAGAGGGAGTTTCGCCTTGCGGAGAGTGTGTGGACAAGGTTTGAATGCTCATGAATTGCAATCCGGTGATGGAGGCCCTTGAAAGCTCGCCTTTTCCGGTGCAGGCCCGTTTATAGTGCGGGCCGCGAGGGGGCGGCTTGACAATTGTCAATCAAGCAAGCTGCCAGTCACAACATGGGAGACCCTGAGTCTGATCGCGAACTCGGGAGACCCTCTTTAAACGGCGCCGTGCGAGCCGGGCTGGCACAACACTCATTGCGTTTTGACCTCGGACGCGCCATGCGGAGATCGTGCAGAAGACCCCAGGCGCGCGCGCTTTGCCCGACAACTCGGCGACAAGGATTGTCAATCCATGCTGGCGCGGACCAGTTCCCGTGTGTATTCCTGTCGAGGGTCCTTCAGCACCTCTTCCCAGTGTCCCGATTCCACGACCCGGCCGTCCTTGAGGACGAGAACCTCATGCGCCATGGCTCTGATCACATCCATATCGTGCGTGATCAGGAGATAGGCCAGACCTCGGTCTCGCTGAAGTTGCTGGAGCAATGCCAGCACCTGGCGCTGGACGGTCACGTCCAGTGCACTGGTCGGTTCGTCCAGGATCAACACGTCTGGCTCCACAGCGAGCGCCCTTGCGATGGCAATGCGCTGGCGTTGACCGCCGGAAAACTCATGCGGATATCGGCCCAGCATCGGCCAGGCGTCTTCTTCGTCTTTTGCCATGCCGACTTCGATCATGCTGCGAACCACCCTCGCCTGTCGCTCCTCGGCCGTGACGTTTGCGTGGTGGATTTCGATACCTTCGCCAACGATCTCAGCGATGGTCATCCGAGGCGACAAAGAGGAAAACGGATCCTGAAAGACCACCTGCACCCTTTGCCGAAGGCGGCGTTCCTGCATGCGTCCTCGCGCCGTCTTCCATTCGACACCCACCACCTTCAAATCGCCGGAATGCGGGACCAAACCCAGTGCTGCCATCGCGAGCGTAGACTTGCCTGAACCGGATTCGCCCACGACCCCCACCGTTTGCCCCGCCTTGAGGCTGAAGCCCACCCCTTCCAGCGCCACAAAACGACCTTTGCGGAACCAACCCTTGATACCGGCTATCGGAACGGGATAGGCCACCCCGACGTCATGGCCCTCGAGCACAGGTTCCTTGTCAGGATCATCGGTTGTCGGTTCGGCGACCTGTCGTTGCGGTCGGCTTTCGAGCAAGCGTTGCGTGTAGCGATGCCTTGGGCTGGAGAACACCTCGGGCGCAGCGCCCTCCTCCACAAGCCTGCCGTCTTGCATGACCATGACCCGGTCGGCGAAACGTCGGACCATGTGCAAGTCGTGGCTGATGAGCATGACTGCCATGCCATATTCGCGCTGCAAGTCACCCAGCAAACGCAGAATCTGCCCCCTGACCGTCACGTCAAGGGCCGTGGTTGGTTCATCAGCCAACAGGAGCTTGGGCTTGCACGCCAGCGCCATCGCGATCATTGCTCTTTGGCGTTGACCGCCGCTGAGCTGATGAGGAAAGGCCGAAACGCGGCGCGGTGCGTCGGGGATACCGGTTGCCGCCAGCAATTCGATCGCTGCCTGCCATGCTTGAGCCTTGCTGAGCCCTTGCTTGAGCTCCAGAAGCTCCCCAATCTGGTTGCCCACACTGTAGAGCGGATTGAGCGCTGTCATGGGCTCCTGAAACACAACAGCCACTTCGCTGCCTCGAATGCCTCGCAACTCCCGATCCGACATGGCAAGCAGATCTTTGCCATTGAGCAAGGCCTGACCCCTGATCTGCGCGTCTGGTACCAGACGAAGCAGAGACATGGCAGAAACCGATTTGCCTGACCCGCTCTCTCCCACCAAGGCCAGCTTTTCACCAGCACTTAACTGAAAAGAGAGCTGATGTACCACCTCGCGGCCACCAAAGCTCACCCCCAGCTCCCGGACATCCAGCAACACACTCATGCCGCGTCCTCCAGCTGCTTGCGCGGATCCAGCGCGTCGCGCAGGGCATCTCCCATGAAAGTCAGCAGCAGCATGGTGATCACCAGCACCATGAAGGTCGAGAGTGCGATCCACCAGGAGTCGATTTGGTCCTTCCCTTGGCTCAGCAGTTCACCGAGAGACGGAGTCCCTGGCGGTACGCCCAAGCCCAGAAAATCCAGCGACGTCAGCCCAAGAATGGCGCCACTCATGCGAAACGGCAGAAACGTCACTACGGGCGTCAGACTGTTGGGCAGAATGTGGCGCCGCATGATCTGCCAGTGGCTAAGCCCCATGGCTTTGGCCGCCCGCACATAGTCGAGCTGCCGGTTCCGCAGGAACTCCGCTCGGACGTAGTCAGCCAATCCCATCCACCCAAACAAGCTCAGGAGAATCAGAAGCAACGCGATGCTTGGGTTGAACAATGCCGAAAGGATGATCAGCAGATACAGCTCGGGCATGGATCCCCAGATCTCAATGAGGCGCTGCAAGGTGATATCGAGTTTGCCCCCATAAAATCCCTGTATGGCGCCAGCAATGACGCCCAGCACCACGCCAATAGCGGTCAATGCCAGACCGAAATACACACTGACTCGGAATCCGTAGATCAACTGGGCCAATAGATCACGCCCCCGGTCGTCGGTTCCCAGCCAGTTTTCAGCCGACGGGGGTGCAGGGTCTGGCTCGGTTGCAAAGTAGTTCAGTGTCTTATGCCCATATCGGTTGGGCGCAAACACTGCCCAGTTGGCTCCAGCATTGAGGCGCGCTTGAATGCTCGGATCCAGGTAATCGGTCGGGGTCTGAAAGTCTCCGCCAAAGGTGACCTCCGGGTAATCCACCGCAATCGGAAAATACCACTGCCCCTCGTATCGAACGACCAGTGGACGGTCGTTGGAGATCAACTCGGCGAAGGTGCTCACCAACACCAGGACCACAAAGATGACAAGGCTCCAGTACCCCAGCCGGTGCTGGCGAAAGCGCCGCCAGGCGCGTGCCCACAGGCCAGACGTCAAACGTGGCGCACCGGAGCGGCTGGCGCTTGGCATGGATGAAGTATGCAGATCAATCGAATTTGACACGAGGATCCACCCATACGTAGCAAAGATCGGAAATCAGTTTGGTCACCAGGCCGATCACCGTGAACAGGAACAGTGAACCCATGACGACGGGGTAGTCTCGTCGAATCACGCTCTCGTAACTGAGCAGACCCAGGCCGTCCAGCGAAAACAGCGTCTCGATCAGCAACGAGCCGGCAAAGAAAGCTCCGACAAAGGCGGCCGGGAATCCGGTAACGATGGGAATGAGTGCGTTGCGAAACACATGCTTCCAAAGTACCTGGCGTTCTGTGAGTCCTTTGGCGCGAGCTGTGGTCACGTACTGTTTTCGAATTTCCTCAAGAAAGCTGTTTTTGGTGAGCATGGCAGTGACCGCGAAGCTGCCCAGGACCATCGCTGTCACTGGGAGCGCGATGTGCCAGAGGTAGTCAACAATCTTGGCGCCCAGGCTCAGTTCTTCCCAGTTGGCGGAGGTCAATCCGCGCAGAGGAAACCATTGAAGCTGCCCGCCAAAAAACACCAGAAGAAACAGACCCAACACGAAACCCGGGATGGCATATCCGACCAGAATAACGATGGTTGTGGCCATGTCGAAGCGCGATCCTGCCCGCACCGCTTTGGCTACGCCAAGCGGTACAGCAACCGCATAACTGATCAAGAACGTCCAGAGCCCGAGGCTGATCGAAACGGGCAGCTTATCCAGAATCAGCTCCCCTACCGACCTGTTTTGCATGAAGCTGGTACCGAGATCGAGGCGAGCAAACCTGCCCAACATCTCGAAAAACCGGACATGAGCCGGTTTGTCAAAGCCGTACAAGGCTTTGATTTCCTCGATTCGTTTGGCGTCGATGCCACTGTCGCCTCTGTAAATGCTGGTGCCCTCCGCCCCACCGCTGCTCGCTGCCTTTGCCTCAGAGAGGTACTGCTCAACCGGACCACCCGGTACAAACTGAATCACAATGAAGGTCAGCAGCAGGACGCCCAGTAGCGTGGGAATCATGAGCAGTAGGCGTTTTAGGATGTATGACCACATGACAGTTTGCCGTTTTGGAGTGCGGATTGAGCGGCGCCAGGTTCAAGGCCTGCGGGACCACCACGTGCCGATGGCCCAAGACTCTGCTTCGGCATAGGGCGGCATGGTTTTCGGAGGTTCAATGCGGGTCTGGTCGTAGGCGATTCGGTGCGTGCTGGCATACCAGGCCGGTACCAACACGTGCGAATGCATGATGACGCGGTCCAGTGCCCTGCATGCGGCCAGATAGTCCGGTTTGTTGTCGGCTCCCGCCATGCTTTTGATCAGTCCATCAACCGCCTTGGATGCAATGCCGGTGAAATTGCTCGAATCCGCCGTGGATGCGGCTTTGCTTCCGAACAGGTCCAGATACTCGATGCCCGGATTCGCCGAGCCACGAAAAGCGAGCGAAACAATGTCAAAGTCGAATGTCCGCAAGCGTTGCTGGTAAAGCGCAAAGTCCACCTGCCTGTACTTCAGAGTGATGCCCAGCTTCTCAAGCGCGCGAATCCATGGCGTGACTACGCGAATGCGACCTTCCCCGCTCTCCAGAATTTCGATCTCCATGGCTTTGCCATCCGCATTGCGCAGGGCACCATCCCGAACCTTCCAGCCAGCCTCCGCCAATAGGGCGCGAGCCTTCAGGAGATTTGCTCGCAGGGAACTCGCCCCATCGGTCCTTGGCGGCTCATACGCCGGGCCAAACGAATCTGCGGGAATCTCGTCTCCATAGGCCTTCATGAGAGCCACTTGCGCGGCATCCGGCATGCCCTTGGCTTCGCAAGGCGTGTTCCCGAACAGGCTTCGCACGCGGGTGTACGAACCAAAAAAGAGGCGGCGATTCATCCATTCGTAGTCGAGAGCCAGGTCCAAGGCTTGGCGAACGCGCTTGTCATCCAATGGGGCGCGCCGAGTATTCAGAAAGTAGCTCTGGAATCCCGCCGGCAAGGAGTGCTGGAACTCCTTCTTGACCAATTGCCCACTGTCAAATCGTTTGCCCTTGACCCTTCTCGCCCAATCCCCGGCAGAGAAGAACCGCATCAGGTCAATTTCTCCGCCTTTGAGCGCCTCCAGTTTGGATGTCGAGTCCTTGTAGATCTTGACCGTTACCCGATCAAAATTGTTGGTGCCGATGTTCGGCGCCAGATCCTTGCCCCAGTAGTTGGGGTCCCGCACATAAGTGATGTCCTTGCCAAATCGGACGGGGCCTATCTTGTAGGACCCACTCCCGATCGGAATGTCCATCACGACTTTGTCGAAAGTTTTGCGCTTGCCTGTTTCGGGATCGATCTCGTCGCCCCATTTGTGGCTGAAGACCGGCAGGCCGCCGACGGTAAGCGGGAGATCGCGGCTGGGCTTTTTGAACCGAAAGCGAACCGTTCTCTCGTCTACCACGTCAAGCCCCTCAACGTCCTGGTAAATGAATTTGTAGCCTGGTGACGTATGGGGGCCAAGAAGTGTCTCGAAGCTGTGCTTCACATCGACGGCCATCACGGGGTCCCCGTTGTGGAACCTGGCTTCCGACCGCAATTTGAAGGTTGCCGACATCCGGTCTGGAGACACTGTGACGTCCTCCGCCAGAAGGCCATATGCGCTGCCGAGTTCATCTGCCGAACCAGTGAGCAAAGTGTCGAACAACATGCCCGACAAGTAGGCTGGCGCGTTGCCCCGCAGGGTAAACGGGTTGTATTTGTCGAAGGTGGAGCTGCGCACGTTGCTGACCAGGCGCAACTCCCCGCCTTTTGGTGCATCGGGGTTGACGTAGTCGAAGTGTTTGAAATCCGGACCGTACTTGAGCTCTCCCCACAGAGCGTATCCGTGACCGGCCCAGGCCATTGCCGGCGCTGAGAGCGCCACCAGGGTCAGCCAGCGCTTCAAATGGTGAAAATGGAACATCTGCTCAGGCATGAGACAATTCTGCTGGATTTTTCAATGGAGATAGCACCATGGGTTTTCTTGCCGGCAAAAAATTGCTGATCACCGGCGTATTGTCCAACCGTTCAATCGCCTACGGCATTGCCAAAGCATGCCACGCGCAGGGCGCTGAACTGGCCTTCAGCTATGTGGGCGAGCGGTTCAAGGATCGCATCACCGAGTATGCCGCCGAGTTTGGCTCCAACCTCATCTTTGATTGCGATGTAGGCGACGACGCACAAATTGAAAAGCTGTTCGGCGATTTGTCTGAGGCGTGGCCCAAGTTCGACGGGTTTGTGCACGCCATTGGTTTCGCGCCCCGTGATGCCATTGCCGGCGAGTTTCTTGACGGCCTCTCTCGAGAGTCCTTTCGTATTGCACACGACATCAGCGCCTACAGCTTCCCGGCCATGGCCAAAGCCGCCTTGCCCTACATGAACGAAAAGTCCTCCGTCCTGACTCTTTCGTATTTGGGCGCAGTGCGAGCCATTCCCAACTACAACACCATGGGCCTGGCCAAAGCGAGCCTGGAGGCATCTGTGCGATACCTGGCCGGCGCACTTGGCAAGCATGGCATGCGAGCCAACGGCATCAGTGCGGGCCCGATCAAGACGCTGGCGGCCAGTGGAATCAAGGACTTCGGAAAGATCCTCAAGCACACCGCTGATGCCTCGCCTATCCGTCGCAACGTGACGATTGAAGACGTTGGCAACGCCGCGGCGTTTCTGCTCTCGGACCTCTCGGCCGGCATTTCTGCCGAAATCATGTATGTGGACGGCGG
>JBNKNN010000049.1:0-28400 GCA_050293865.1 Hydrogenophaga sp.
CCTGGCTGGTCAAGGCGCTGGGAAAGAGCGACTTTCTGGTGGACTGGGTGAACGACGGGCGGATGGTGCGTCGCAGCCTCAAAGCCACAAGGTACGACGCGCTCGTTCTTGACCTGGGCCTTCCTGGCCTGGGCGGACATGATGTGCTGGCCAATTTGCGCGAGGCCGATGAACGCCTGCCCGTGCTCATTCTCACTGCGCGCGACTCCCTGATGGAACGGGTGAGCTGTCTGCACAGTGGAGCCGACGACTTTCTGGCCAAACCGTTTGACATGGCCGAGCTGGAGGCGCGGCTGATCGCACTGATACGCCGGTCACGCGGGCAGGAGCATCCGCGCTTTGCCTGTGGTCCTCTGAGCTACGACAGCGCGTCCAGGCAGTTTCGCCTCAAACACGAGGCGCTGACCCTCACACCCCGCGAGCACGCGGTGCTGCGTGCCCTGATCCAGCATCCGGGCGAACCGCTGTCCAAGCGCGAGTTGCTTGATCGGGTCTTCTCGGATGAGCAGGACGTCAACCCCGAGGCCATCGAAGTCCTGATTCACCGTCTGCGCAAGCGGCTGGAGAACTCACCGGTTCGTATCGCTACCCTGCGGGGTCTGGGGTATCAGCTGGAAGCGACACCATGACCGGTCTGGGCCGGTGGGCCAAGTCCAGCGTTCGTCGCTTTCTTCTGGTGCTCCTGTTGCCAGGCCTGGGAGCGGTGATCGCCGGCGAGCTGTGGCTGAGCTGGCGCACGGCTACGGAAGCGGCCGACGCGGCTTACGACCGATCATTGCTCGGAGCGGTCAAGTCCATTGACTCAAGCGTCTCCACCGCCAGCGGAGGCCTGGGCGTCGAGTTGCCTTACCGCATGCTGGAGTTCTTCGAGCTCACAGCGCAGGGCCAGGTGTTCTATCGGGTGGCGACCGAGGACGGCCTGGTGGAGATTGGCAGCACCGACTTGCCAGCTCCGCGCCGGAAGCTGGTGACCGGGGTGCCTCAGTTTCATGAAGGCGAATATTTCGGCCAACCGGTGCGTGTCGGCAGTTACGCCCGCGAGTTGAAGCCGCCATTGGCGGGCCAGTCAGGTCCGCAGCGTGTAGTGATACAGGTGGCGGAAACGATGGAGGCGCGCAACGATTTTCGCCGCGCGTTTGTATTGCAGTCATTGGCGCGCGACGTGCTGCTGATGCTGGCAGCCACCGGCTCGCTGGCATTGGCCATCACCTGGGCCATGCGTCCGCTGGACCGGCTGCGCAAGGAGGCGGACGCGCGCGATCCGAGAGATTTGACGCCCATGGACGATGCAGGGGCGCCCGCGGAAGTGCGTCCGCTGGTGCAGGCCATCAATCACCATATCGCCCGAAACCGGGAGCAGATGGAAGCGCGTCGTCGATTCGTTGATGACGCTTCGCACCAGTTGCGCACCCCGCTGACCACCTTGGCAACCCAGGTGTCCTGCGCCCAGCGCGAGAGCGACCCGGTTGTCCAGCGCGAGACCCTGGCGACCATTCGCAACCAGCTCGATGAGACCATTCGTCAGACCAATCAGATGTTGTCTTTGGCGCGTGCGGACAGTGCGCCGCCCCAGCATGAGCCATTCGACGTTGTGGCGCTTGCCGAATCCCTGATGCGAAAGTGGTGGGGGCCTGCCCGGGAGAATGGCGTGGATCTCGGGCTGGATGTTCCGGAAGAGCCCCTGCTGCTCCAAGGCGATCCGGGCCTGCTGGCCGAAGCATTGTCCAATTTGCTGCACAACGCCATCCGCCATGGTGGAGCAGGCGCCCAAGTGACGCTGATGGTTCGAGCCGAAGCGGATGCCAGCGTGCGCATCAGCGTGACCGACGATGGGCCGGGCCTTCCGGCCGACGAGCTGCCGCACGCGGGCGAGCGGTTCTTTCGCGGGCGCTCAAGCACCGTGCCGGGATCGGGCTTGGGGCTGGCCATCGTTCGCACCGTTGCCGAGCGCCACGGCGGACGCATGCAGGTGGCGGCCGGCCCGAACGATAAGGGCCTGGCGGTATCTCTTCGCCTGCCACTGCCTTCTGCACTATGAGGACCACCCGTAGCCGTCGCCTCCGCAGTTCGGGGTTAACCCGCATGTTTTGGCCAATTTTCTGAAAGCCGATTGAAAGTACCGGGTCACTACAGTGAGCTCGTCGCACCGGTTCGGGCGAGATACAAGTTATTCCAAGAGGAGACACTTTCATGAGCATTGCTGCCAAGTTCATTGCTGCTGCCGTCTCGGTCACCGCCATGGTGGCCGTACCCGGCGCTTTCGCCAATCCGCTGGAGAAGAGTGAGTGCATTGCACCTGCCAAACCTGGCGGCGGTTTCGACCTGACGTGCAAGCTTGCACAAAGTGCATTGCAAGAAGGCAAGTTCATTGCCAATCCGATGCGCGTGACCTACATGCCTGGTGGCATTGGTGCCGTGGCCTACAACACCGTGATCGCGCAGCGGCCTGACGACGCCAACACGATCGTGGCCTTCTCCGGCGGTTCCTTGCTCAACCTGGCCCAAGGCAAGTTTGGTCGCTATACCGAGAACGACGTGCGCTGGCTCGCCGCCATCGGGGCCGACTACGGCGCCGTCGTCGTTGCCGAAAGCTCGCCTTACAAGTCCCTCAAGGATGTGCTCGGCGCCATGAAATCCGATCCGACCAAGGTGGTCCTTGGCGCAGGAGGTACTGTGGGCAGTCAGGACTGGATGAAGGCTGCGTTGATTGCCCGTGCTGGCGGCGTCAACCCCAAGACCATGCGATATGTGGCCTTTGAGGGCGGTGGCGAGGCATTGACCGCGCTGCAAGGGGGACATATTCATGTGTACAGCGGAGATGCAGCCGAGGCCATGCAACAGATCAAGGCGGGAGCCAAGGTCCGCATCCTGGCGGTGATGAACGACCAACGCTTGCCAGGGGCCATGGCCGACATTCCGACCGCAGCCGAGCAGGGCTACGACGTGCAGTGGGCCATCTTGCGTGGCTTCTACGTGGGCCCCAAGGTGAGCGACACCGACTACGCGGTGTGGGCGGACACCTTCGCCAAGATGATGGCGACGCCGGCCTACGACAAGCTGCGGACCGATCGGGGCCTGTTCCCCATGGCGATGACGGGAGCGCCGCTCGACGCCTATGTCAAGAAGCAGGTCGCCGAGTATCGGAAGCTGGCGCAGGATTTTGGCCTGAACGTTGTGCCGGCCAAGTAGACCCTCAACACAGCCAGGGAACCTCTGCATGACCTCCGCCACGCGCGTTCGAGGTCAAAACGGGATGGATGTCGTGCCTGCTTGGCGCATCGTGTGCCAGGCGGCACCCGCAAGCCGACAGGTGCGGCAGACGCCCATTTTGGCCCGATCCCGAAGCGGGCCGCGCCTCTACCCGCAAGGTCCACGGCGCGCACGGCGCAGGTTGTGTAGAGCTTCCCTGGGTCAAGAGCAGAACCAGGAGCAAATCCTGTTCTCGTTCCATCCTCGGGGCCGCTGCCGGCCCTGAGACTCTTCCCGCGTTTGGAGTTCATCACCATGAGTGACCGCGTCCTGGGCGCGGTGTGTATTGTCGCGTCCGCCGCCATGGCCTGGGCCGCGCAAGACTACGCCGCCGCCATCTCCTATGAACCGGTGGGCCCTCGCGCCTTCCCACTGTTGTTGGCCGGTGGTCTTGGCCTCTCGGGACTCTGGCTGGTGGTTCGTCCCACCGCCGGCGCAGAGGCCTTCCGGTCTGTGCCCTGGAAGCTCACGGCCCTGTGCGCTGCCGCGGTGCTCGCCTATGCCATCTTGTTCCAGTGGCTGGGGTTTCCATTGGCCACGGTGCTGATGGCCGTGCCCGTGGGCATGGCATTCGGAGGCTCCTGGAGGCAATCCCTGCTCAGCGGCGCAAGCCTGGGCGTGGTGCTCTACCTTCTGTTCGACAAGTTGCTGGACGTCGTGCTGCCCGCAGGCCTCCTGTCCGGTTTGCTCTGAGGAGATCTGCATGGAAATCCTTCAACACCTGCTTGACGGCTTTGCCGTCGCACTCACGCCCACCAACTTGCTCATCGCAGCCTTCGGTTGTTTCGTCGGGACAGTGGTTGGCTTGTTGCCTGGCCTCGGGCCGATCAACGGCGTGGCCATTCTCATGCCCCTGGCCTTCGCGCTGCGGCTGCCGGCCGAGACGTCTCTGATACTGCTCGCAGCGGTCTACATCGGTTGCGAGTACGGAGGACGCATCTCCTCCATTTTGCTCAATGTTCCGGGTGACGCAGGGGCCATCATGACTGCCATCGATGGCAACCCCATGGCTCGCAAAGGCCTTGGCGGGGTGGCACTGTCCATCTCGGCCTGGAGCTCCTTTGTCGGCTCGCTGGTGGCTACGCTTGGCATCGTGCTTTGCGCGCCGCTGCTGGCCAGCTGGGCCTTGTCATTCGGCCCGGCCGAGTACTTTGCGCTCATGTGTTTTGCCTTTGCCTGTATCGCAGGTCTCATGGGCGATGCGCCGGTCAAGGCAGGCCTGGCCGCCATCATCGGCCTGTCCCTCTCCAGCATTGGTCTGGATTCGAACTCCGGCGTGTACCGCTTCACTGGCGGTGACGTCCACCTCTCGGATGGCATTCAGTTCGTCGTCGTGGTCATCGGCGTGTTCTCTATCAGCGAGTTGTTGCTCATGCTGCAGGAGCAGCACAGCAACGCCGGGCCGATCACGCAGACTGGCCGCATGCTGTTCAACCTCAAGGAACTCGGCCAGACCTGGTGGAGCACCATCCGCTCCAGTGTGGTGGGCTTCGTCGTTGGCGTGTTGCCAGGTGCAGGCGCGACCATTGCCAGTGCCATGACCTACTCCATGGAGCGCCGCCTGACGGACACCGAAGGCACTTTTGGCAAGGGCGACATCCGTGGGGTGGCGGCACCAGAGGCGGCCAACAACGCGTCGGCAACAGGCTCTTTCGTGCCCATGCTCACGTTGGGCGTGCCCGGCTCCGGTACCACTGCTGTCATGGTGGGGGCACTCTCGCTCTACAACATCACGCCTGGTCCGGCGCTGTTCACCCAGCAACCTGGTCTGGTGTGGGGCTTGATTGCGTCCCTGTTCCTGGCCAACGTCATCCTCGTCGCACTCAATATCCCCTTGGTGGGCGTGTTCACCAAGGTGCTGAGCGTGCCCAATTGGATACTGGTGCCCGGTATCGTGGCCGTCAGCAGCGTGGGTGTGTATGCCGTGCACGCCACCACCTTCGATCTGGTGCTGATGACGGTGCTCGGCTTCGCTGCCTACCTGCTGCGCAAGCAAGGCATACCCATGGCGCCCCTGATTCTGGGCTTTGTGCTGGGCGACATGATGGAGCAAAACCTGCGCCGGGCCCTGTCGATCAGCAATGGCGATGTGGGCATTCTGGTGGAAAGCCCGATCTCGATTGGCCTGTGGACGGCGGCGGTGGTGATGCTGGTGGTACCGCTGGCGCTGCGTGTGGTGACGGCTTCGAGGCGCGGGGAGGCCGCAACGGCGTGACAACGTCGAGTGATGGCTGCTCGCGCGGTTTGGCGCGGTGGGGCAGACGGGGGCGTACTTTGATGCTTGCACACCAGGCCGCCCATGTCCGTTGGCGCCACCTGGCGGCCATATCACCACCCATCGCCCGCCGAGCCAGCAACAGCCGCCTGCGGGTTGGAGAAAACACGAAGCGACGATACAAGTATCGAAGTGTCTAAAGGCGAGGGGGCAAGGGGCTAAAGGCTAAAGCTAAAGACAAGAAAAAAGGCCAACCCATGTGAGGTTGGCCTTTGTTGTTTGATTTTTGATTTTTGACGCGTAGTCTCAGCCAAACCGCCAGCGGCGATCAGATGTTGAGATGCAGGATGTCCGCAGGGCTCGAGAGGCTGCACTTCGCATGCGGCCTCCGGCCGCCCACATCACCGCAAGGGTTTGTCGTTGATGGTGAACTGCCCGTTTTGCATCTTCAACTGCGCCACATATTCGCCGCCGTCTTTCTTCAGGAAGCCTTGTTGCGCCAGGCGAGCGCTCATACCGGAAGAAACCTCTTCGAGCTTGGGCATGGCACCTTCGGCGATGCGCACGGTGCCATCGCCTTGGAGCTTTTGCAGCAGCGAGAACGGAAAGGCTTCCATGTCCACATCGCCAGGCAGGCTCAGGTGAAGATCGGCCGCCACTTTGCCTTCCGGCATCTTGAAGCTGAGTTCATTGATGTTGAACTTGGGCGAGCGAGCGAGCATGGCCTTGACCTCACCCATCATGGCTTCGGGGTCGGCCGTCGGGTCGTCCCTGCTGACTTGCTGGAGCCGCACCATGGCTTGGGTGTCGATGTTCTCGAATCCGTATTCCAGGGTCAGGTCGTCGAGCTTGATGTCCGGCCCGGTGATCTCACCCATTTTCAGGACTTGCGTGGCACCGAATGTCTCCTCGTTGCCGTCCGCGCCGCCCTTGAAGGTCACGCTGTTGAAGAGGAACTGCTGGCCCTTCACGTTCGTGATGCCGACTTGTTCAAGGCCCATTTCGCTGTTGCCAAACCAAAGGCCATGTGTGTTGTCCATGTCGGCCTCCATCGAGAGGTTTTTCATCAGCATGGAATCACCCTTGGCGCCTTTGACACTCAGGGAGCCCACTTGGCCCTGGCCTTTGACGGACTTGCCTTCATCGTCAACGTCGAATTCGATGTCAACAGCTTGGACGTCGATGAGCGAGCCCTTGATGTCCTTTTGATACTGGTCGACCACATAGATGATCTTGCCGCTGCCGCCGCCCAGACCCAGTCGAGAGTACAGCTTGCCAGGAATGTCAATGGTGTCCTGGCCGGACTTGAGCTGAAAGGTGGACTCACTCACTGCTGCCAATGGCAGGAAAGAGCCGCCGCGTGAACCCAGGGCTGTCAGGGCAATCGGGCCGTGGTGGATCTTGGAGTCAATGACGACCTCAATGCCATCACTCTCGCTCGCTTCGCCCAGTGACGTTGGAGGAATCCGCTCGCGCAGCACTTCTTCGCTGATGCGGATGTGGTGTCGCCCCTCTGAAGTGAACCAGCCGTCTTCAAGTTTTTCGGTCTCGACCACGGCGCCCGGGAAGGCCTCTTGCACCTGCTGTTTGATGGTGTCGTCATATGCCTTGCTGCTGCCCGAGCCAATCACCTTGGGCAAGACCAGCACTGCGCCTGCCACGACGACCACAACCCCTGTGACGATCTTTTTCAATTTCCGCTCCCAAAAACAGCTGAGCATACCAAACTGCGGAGGTGTTCTAATGAATAGTTATTACCCCGGCAGATGGCGGTCAATCCCAGGAGGAGAAGGCTGACCGACCCGTGTGCACAACGTGCAGAGCAGGCGCTCCGCGCATCCCGTCTTGACCTGGAGCGCTCAGGGTTCGGACAACCTCAGCGCTCCCAGACGCATGGGCCAAGTATCGGCTGGATTGATGGACTGGGCGGCTGCTCGATGAAATTAGCGCTATAGTATGCGTCTTCCAGAACAATGAACAAGTTTCAGGAGGAAGCATGCAAGACCGCGCCCAGGCAGCGGCTGCGAGCACGTCTCGGGCGTCGCCCATCGCCCCCGGGGCCCGTCAGGTTCAGGTGCAGGCTGACCGGCGGCGCCAGCCCTCCTTGATCAACCGTCGCCACGCGATCATCGCCGGCACGGTCTCTCTGACCACGCTCGCCAGTTGGTGGAGTCTTCACGCATCTTTGCCCGCTCCGCGCGTGTTGCCCGAGCAGGCGCCTGCCATTACATCAGCGCCCGTGGAAGAAGTTTCGGCCGCTCCAGCCGGGGCGACGCATACGCTGGAGCGAATGGCCCCCCAAATGCTGGCAGCATTCAGCCCAACGTTCGTCCCAGGGTTTGAAGCCCAGAACCAGCCAGCCAACGCCGCGTGCCCCAAGGTGGCTGCTCGGCTGACCGTCATGCCTGCCAGTGGCGCTGCAGGCGCCATTCGTGTTCACTCCGGCGTATACACATCCCCATGGGTCAAGGTCGCCAGTGGGCCGACTTCTTTCGCCATTCCATTTCCTGCGCCCTATGTGCTGGGCAAAGGCGAGCTCGTGGTGGAGGGAGACGGGCGCATGGGATTGCTGGCGCTGACACCAGGGTTCAACCTGGATCCATCCTATGGCAACTATGTTCGCATTCCCGTGGTGTGGGATGTCGAGACTGGATGCAGGTAAACGCACATGCAAAAGCAACTGACACGGCAATACCTTCCGCTACTGGTCATCACTGTCTTCGGCGTTCTGCTCACGGTATGGGTCACCACACCGGAAAGGGCACCCTGGGCCAACTGGTCCATGGGGGCGTCCCTCTCCAAGCTCTTGCTGGCGCTTGCTTTGCTGGCTGCGGCTTTGGTCGTCACCTATGTGGCCACCCGGTTGGGCGTTCGTGGCGGGCCGGCTGAGGCCCTGGGGCCATGGCGTGCCTGGTGGTCACCGCCCAGGCCCAAGCACCAAGGCTCAGCCAGCGAGCCCATCGAACGCATTGAAGACATGGTGGGCCTCATGTCCGTCAAGCGGGAAATCAATTCCCTGATCGCACGCTTGCAGGTCGAGCAGCAACGCCGCGCACAGAACCTGCCAGTCACGGCAACGAGCCAGCACATGGTCTTCACAGGTCCACCAGGTGTGGGCAAGACAGAGATCGCTCGCCAGCTTGGCGAAATCTATCGGGCCTTGGGCGTGCTGCAAAGTGGTCACCTGGTCGAGGTGGATCGCTCCAGTCTGGTTGCCGGCTATGTGGGGCAAACGGCTGAGAAAACCATGGCCGTTTGCAAGAACGCGCTGGACGGCGTTCTTTTCATCGACGAGGCCTATGCGCTGGCTGACGGCAGTGGAGACAGCTCTGGCTTTGGCAAGGAAGCCATTGAGGTGCTTTTGAAGTTCATGGAAGACAACCGTTCGCGCATCATCGTCATCGTGGCCGGGTATTCCAACGAGATGCGACGGTTCATCTCCAGCAACCCAGGCCTTGCAAGCCGATTTGCCAAGACCATCGAGTTTCCTGCCTACGGTCCTGACGAGCTGCTTGCCATCCTGCATCGAATCGCAGAGAGCAGGCACTACACCCTGCCGGCACAGGGGCTGGACCGCGTGCTGAGGCCCTGGCTCAGGGAGCGCATGGGTGCAGAAGACTGGGGCAATGCGCGTTCCATCCGCAATTTCTTCGAGCGTGCTTGCGAAGCGCAGGCAGTCCGCCTTGCCACACACCACGCCGCGGACCAGGAGCTACACGCCATCACGATTGAGGACATTCAGTCGGTTGTCCAGCAGCACCCATGATGCAACAAGCGATGAAAAATTCCGGGAACAAGCGCGCCATGGGTGCGTTCTTCGCGATCCAGTTCGCGGTCCTTGCGCTGCTGTTGGTGGCCTACCGCTGGTTGGGCCCGCACCCATGGTCTGACTTGCTGGCCTCGGGCTATGTATTCAAACTGTCTCTGCTGTTTGCCGCAGGGGCGGTGTTCACCTATATCGGTCTCCAGTTGGTTCAGGCCATGCATTCGCGTGATCAGGGTGCCATCACTGCGAACCTGCGCCCCATTCGCATCGACGAAGCCGCGCTTGCGAGAAACGACGAAGCAGATCCTCTTGAAACCAGTTTGCAGCGGCTTGACGACATGACTGGACTGCAATCCGTCAAGGACGAGGTCAAGGCTCTGGTTGCCCGTATCCAGGTCGAACAGCGTCGCTCAGAGGCGGGCTTGAATGTTTCGGCACTGAGCCAGCACATGGTCTTTTCCGGCGCGCCGGGCGTTGGAAAAACTGAAGTTGCCCGCATCCTGGGCGACGTATTCAAAGCGCTCAAGGTGGTCCGAAAGGGCCATGTCGTCGAGGTCGACCGGGCTTCGCTGGTGGCTGGCTATGTGGGCCAGACAGCCATCAAGACCCGGGAGAAGTGCCAGGAAGCGCTCGATGGCATTCTGTTCATCGACGAAGCCTACACCCTGGTCAGCGACTCGCAGAGTGGGCAGGGGTTCGGGCAGGAAGCCATCGATACCTTGCTCAAGTTCATGGAGGACAACCGCAGCCGGATCGTGGTGATCGCGGCAGGGTACCCAGAGCAGATGCAGGAGTTTGTCAACGCCAACCCGGGTCTGGCCAGTCGCTTCACCAAGAAGCTGCACTTCGGAAACTACAGCCAAGCGGAACTGACGTCCATCTTCTTTCAGATGGCACGCGCACAGCAGTTCCAGGTGCCCGATCATGCCAGCGAACTGCTTGCGCCGTGGCTTGAGCAGCGCATGAATCAAAGTACCTGGGCCAACGCTCGCGAAGTGCGAACTCTGCTTGAAAAGGCCCGAGAGGAACAGGCCATGCGCATTGCCAGGACGGGATCTGACAACCTGTTGGAACTCACCACCGATGACCTGATTGCCGCCATCGCACGCTCCCAATAACTGGCTCGACCGACTATGTCTGCAAGCACACTGCAAAAAGCCCATGCTCATGCCTGGCTGGATTCGCGCGCCTACCGGCTGGCCTGGCTGGTCGGGCCCATGATCCTGGCGTTGTTCACTTTTGGCTCGATTCATTGGGTCACGCCGACCAACCAGCTGGCGCTTTCCGGAATGCCGTTGCGGTATACCGAAGAAGAACGTGCTCGTTTGAATGAGCGCGTCAGTGCTGGCGACCCACATGTGATTCCCGAACTGGAGGCTGCCGCCCAATCGGGGGATGCACGGGCGGCGAACTACGTGGCGAGCTTCTTTCTTCCCGCGCACATGCGAAGCGAGCTGGCGACGAAACTTGACCTTCCGGTCGATCTTGAAAGGGCCAGGGCGCTTTATCAACGCGGGTCCGATCTGGGGAATCCGATTTCGACAACCAACCTGGGCATTCTCCTGGCCCCCACCAACAGGGCCGAAGCGTGCCAGTACTACTTGAAAGCCGGTGAGAGCGAACACGATTTCTATCTGGCATATGGCGAGGCTGGTCGCTGCCTCTTCTTTGGCGAGGACAAAAGCGAGGACGAGAAGAAGAAAGGCCTTGAACTCATCCAGAAAGCCATCGACGGCGGCGATGCACGTGCGATGTCTGCCATGGGAGAGGTGAAGCAGGTCAGACGCGATTTCGTCGGAGCGTTGGCCTCTTACGAGAAGGCTATTGCCGAGGGGCTTTTCGACGGTGGCTACACCTACCACCTTGCAGCCACTCTCCTCTACGACGGAGAGAACGGGGTCCGAAGAGACGTTCAACGTGCGATCGAGTACTACCGGAAGGGCTACGAGCAGGGCTCCGCGCCGAGTGCCGGCCAACTTGGCTATTTCTATGGCCGGGGGCTCCACGGCTTGCCCGAAGACCAGAAGAAATCTTTCGAATTCGCCGCGTTCGCTGCTGAGCGGGGCGACATGACAGGACACCACAACCTGTACGTCAAGTACCTTTACGGTCGGGGCACCTCCCGAAACTGGTCCAAAGCCGCGTCCCACCTCCTCACGACCATTTCACTGGGAGGCGAAAGATCGGCCCTTGAGTTTTTTGAAAGTAATATGGGACGGAACAAAGAGTTCGTCACAATCGTTCAGCAGAAGCTGCTCGATTCCGGCGCATATGACGGCCGTGTCGATGGTCAGTTGAATGAGCGAACCAAGGAGGCCATGCGGGCGGTGGTGGGTACGCGAAAGAGTTTCAACTAGCGGCTCAGCCCTGCCCGGCTCAATGCCGGGCGCGTGAATACGCCATGGGCACCTGAACCGACTCTCCGATCAACGTACGCAGGGCTTTGCCCTGCCTCGATGTTGCTCGACGGTCATCGGTCATTGCTCATCCGTTGTCAGCGATCGGTGGAGAGTGGTGAGTGGCGAATGGATCAGATTGGCCTGTCGCTGGCGCTGCGGCCACCTTCCTCGCCCGCCATAGTGCCAACCTGTTCTTGGGAGAAGCGTTTTCTCCTTCTCAGCTTCAGTCGTCAAACGGCCAACTGCTCAAGTCGTCTGAAATGTACACGCTGCCGTTGCTCCCCGTTTTGCTTTGCAGCGAGAGGAGGTACTGCTGTTCTTCATGCAAAGGCGTTGCATCTGGCCAATGCTTCAACCCCAGCGCGGCGTGAGACAAGCCGGTCGCGATGGCCGTTGCTCCTTCTTGCGGGCGGCCGGTGAGGTAGGCACTGACGGCAATGCCGCGGTAAGCGCACAATGCCAGATGCAGGCATTGGCCGGATCCTTCTTGCTGAAAGCCATTCATGGCAATCTTCAAGGCTTGCCGGTTGAGCGCCAAGGCTTCTCCATCCTGCTTGTGCTGGGAACACTCTGCCGCCTGGATCAGAAACGCGCGGGCAGCATCGACGGGTGGCATTGGATCATGCTGGGGGTGGTCGGGCGTGGGGGTGTTCATGTTGTGTCCTCCTCTGGTTCAAAGAATTGTGCTGGCACCCATCTTAGCGGCACATCCGTGCGGACCGGGTGCAAGGCACGGGCGGTACTCACGCAGCACCACGCGCCGCCGCTCATGTGGCGAGACGGTATCAGCCCCTTGGTTTTGACTACTCCGGCAAATGACACACCGCCTCTATGTTGTTGCCTTCCGGGTCGATCACGAAGGCGCCGTAGTAGTTCGGGTGGTAGTGCGGGCGAAGCCCGGGAGCGCCATTGTCTTTTCCTCCCGCTTCAATGGCTGCCTTGTAGAAGGCATCAACCTGCGCACGGCTCTCGGCTTGCCAGGCCAGATGACAGCCGGATGTGGTAGCGGGGCCGCCATAGGGCGATGGCCCATCAATCAGCCATGTGTCCATTTTGCTGCCCTCTGGCTGCGATGCATCAGGGAAGCCAAAACCAACAATGTTGGCGCCGTAGTGTCCCTCCAGGCAGACGGAATAGCCCAGGGGCGCCAGGGCGGCGCTGTAGAAGGCTTTGGCTTTGGCGATATCGGTGACGCGGAACGTCATATGGTCGAGCACGGGGGAGCTCCTTGAAAAGGTGTTGGCGAACAACGGAAAGACAAGGTCGATCTCGATACTGTGAATTTATACAGTTTTGAGGTCAAATCGTCTATGCCTGTCGCGCTCTTCGCGCCTGCATTGGTCACCCGGTGGCAGTGCCCGCGGTCGCCAATACCAGCACCGTTCGATAGCCCGGCTGCACTTCCATCCGTTCGGCCGTGCCGTTGGCCTGCAGCAGCGCATGCGCCCTGGGCAGTTGCCAGCAGGGCAGGTTGGTGAGCAGGTGGTGCTCCAGGTGAAAGTTCACCCAGTACGGCGCCAGGAAGGCGCGTTCCAGACAGTTGGCGTGCGTGGTGCGCGCCTGGCGCAGCGGGTCGGGCTGCGGCGCGCCCACCATGGCGTGCTCGGCGATGTTGCGAATGCGGGTGACCAACGGAAGCCAGCACACCATGGGCAAAGCCCACATCGCCCACCACACCCAGCCCCAGCCGGCAGCGGCGACCACCGCCAGCCCAATGGCATTGCCGACCCAGAAGCGCAGGCTGCTGGGGGCCACCTCCTGCTCCTTGATACGGCCGCTGACGTTGGCGTTCGTTGACTCAGTGGATGTTGATGTTGATGGCGATGCAGGGACGCCCAAGCTCATCAACCATTGCTTCAACTGCATGACCGAAGGCGTCACCCGTTGCTTGAAAAACGTCTGGCCAGAGATGTCACGCCACAGCTTGCGCCTGAGCGACGCGCGCGTGATCGGGAACGGCTTGGACAACACCAGATCCGGGTCTTCGGGTTGTTGCACGAAGCGGTGGTGCTTGAGATGATACGGCCGGTAGACATCGAGCGCATACGAGCACAGCCAGCGGCCCACCCAGTCGTTGATCTTGCGGTTCGGGTGCAGCAGCGCATGCGCCGCATCGTGCATCAGGATGAACAAGCCCAACTGTCGCGTGCCGATGACCATCACGCACAGCGGAATCAGCACCGGCCAGGTGGTGCCCACCGCCATGGTGATGCCGATCACGCCCCAGCAGTGCGCCACCAGCCACAGCCCGCGCCAGCGCGAACGCTCGCTCAATGCCTTCCATTGCTCGGGCGGGAAAAGATCCTCGGGGTTGGCGCGCGGGGCGACGGGCATGGTGAGCCCATTTTGCGAGCCGCTTCAATGGGATGCAGTGGGGGAATCCCGGGGCTTGGGCGCCGCATGCGGGCAGGGGCAGCGGCTGCAAGTCGCCGCTGTTTCTCTTCGATACATGAATGAGGTAGGTGTTGACCGCCATGTAGTACGAAATCATCTAAACTGACTTTTTCCGAATTCACCTGCGCCCCGGCCATGATGAAGCGTCGTGGTGCAGATCGACTACCCATATGCATATGCATACCCCTACTCGTTCACACGTCACCTACGGTGGCATCTGGCTCCAGCGGACTCGCCAACTGATCGCGCTCGGCCTGGTCTCGCTTTCTTTTTCAGTCGTGCTCTCGGCGTGCAACATGCAACAACATCAGGAACAACCAACACCATCCGCGTTCGATTCCGCTGCCTGGAAAGCACAGCGCGGCGTGAGCCCTGTGGACAACAAGCGCGTGCGAATGGTTTCGGCGCTTCAGTCGGCTGTTCAGGTGGGTATGAAGCGTTCGGAAGTCATTGCATTGCTTGGCGAGCCGGATGTCAGCGATTCGGTGACAGGCAAAGACACATACCTGCTGGGCCTGGCCATGGGGCCAGACGAGCAGTTCTACGAAATCCGTTACGAGGCCGATGTGGTCAAGTCGGCAGCGTTGGGGCAGTTCTGAACAGCGCTCGTCGAAAGGGCGGGTTGAGCAGATTGACCACGAGGGAGGCATCAGAAGACCATGGCAGACGAAACGCAAGAACAAACTGGCGCACCGACATCGGCGCGTCCCGATCTGAGCACCATTCGCACCGAATATCAGGTGCCGGATGACGAGATGGTGAAATACCGGCCACGGGTCTTCGGTGCAGTCGATGTGCCTTTCACGGAAGACTACGAGAAAGAAGTCACCAAGACCGAGGCGCAACTGCTCGACCAACTGACATTCGATCGAGGTTTTTTGGGTCTGAGCGAGTTCGACAACATCCGCAAAGACGCTTTCCGCCGAGCGGAAGCCGAATACCCCAACAATTCCGCACCCGCCGGCATGCCAGAAGACGAGCAGCGGGCTTGGCAGGGAAATGACGGACACCGCGACGCGTTTCGCCATACGTACTGGAGCGCACGCCTGGCCCAGGAATTCGGCCCGGAGTGGGCGCGCGCCTTCACCACCGCGCATGAAGGCGTAAAGGGCAACGTTGCCAATCGCGAAGCGATGGACTTGTACAACAACTCGGTGGGCATCGAGATTGGCGCTCAGCACCCCGACGCCTCACCCAGTGAGCTGGCTGCGCTGGTTCGCGAAGCCGTGACACAGGGCAAGAGCGTTGTTTTGGACGGGAGTGGAAATCTTGAGTGGAGTGACCGCGTCCGCGTGGGCGAACACGGCCTCTCTACCGATGATGTCATTGGCCCGAACCTGCCCACACCCCAAGTGGTGTCAACCAAGTTCTCCGCGGTGGAGCCAGAGCTGCAAGCGCCAGGTACGCCGGGCGTCCAGCACGCCTCAGCCAATGCCCATGCCAATGACTTGCCGCCATTGACGCTGGCCCTGATGACGGACAGCGAGAGACACGTTCGCCAGCTCTGCGACGCACATGGCCTGCCCTGGGATCAGGGCATGGAGAACTCGGTCGCCGCAGTTGCGTACCGAGCGGGCGACGCCGGCATGACCGGTATTGACCGCCTGACGGTGCGTGACGGCAACATCCTCATCTGCCAGGACGATGGCTATGGCCTGAAATCCGAAAGCATCGAAGCGCAAGCGGCAGCCAACACCACGGTCGAAGAATCCATGCGTGGCTTGAGTGAAGTGGAGCGCCTGGCCGCGTTGGAGCAGGTGCAGCGCGATACTGCGCTGGCGCAGGACCGAGACGAACCCTCACATGCGATGGCTATGAATGCCTGAGCAATAGTGACGTCTGTCACGCGGCGGGCTGGCCCTCTCGCGCAACTGTGTCTGGCGGGCGATGTCGATCACACCCCAGCAATGCGCCAACAGCCCTCTCCAGCGCGAGCGCGAGCGCTCGCACAAGGCTTGCCATTGATCCGGCTGAAAGAATACATCGGCTTGAGCACGGGGGGCGACGGCCATCTGTTCATTTTGAGAGCCGCTTGCAGTAGGCGCAGTGGGGGATTCCCGGGTGGGTTGCTTAAGCTACGCCGGGCACGTAAGGCGCAGTGAACACCGCACCGTTCAGTCCGGTTGACATTGCCCAAGCCCACAGCGCTGTGTATAGCGCGGCAAACAGCCACAGCCAAAGCCATGAGCGACGCTGGTTTGCGCCTGCAATCGCCAGCACGGCGCCGAAAAGCGGAATGAGCTGCTGCGCATGGATGCCCACGAAATGCGCTGGCCGCAAGTCGCCGCCGCTCAGGTGCCAGCCGACCACAGGCAGGCCCGTGCCGGACGGTGGTTGAACCGAGGAGAGCAGGTCGCCTGCCCCCGCTCCGAGAACGAAGGTCAGTACCAGACCCATCACCACCGAGGCGCGCCATACCGGCGAGATGCCGGCGCGACTGTGCCGCGCGATACGCCAGGCCAGCACCGGTTGAGTGGCGGTCATTGCCATGGCGCCCACGCCCATCAAGATGTACATCACCCCGTGGAAGTCGCTGTCGCCGTTGAAGTGCGATGCCTGGCCCAGCGCAGCCTGAATCGTGATGTAGATGATCTCGAACGCCCCTGCCCCAATGGCCACTGCCGCCAGTGCGCGGATGCTGGTGTGGCGCCGCTGCGCCTCGGGCAGCAGGCCTATGAACCAGGCAGTGGTCAGCCAGAACAAGCCGATCGACGACATGAATTTCAATGGCTTGACCCAGACGTTGACCTCGCGCACGGTGCGCTCGTCCAGCCCCAGCGCGATCAATGCCGGAACCATGGCTGCCCAGATCAGCAGGGCGCCAATGGTGAGCCCCCGATGGCGTCGCATGGCTTCAGCCAACCAAGCAGCCGGCGTAGCGATAAAGGGAATGCGAGCCATGAAAGAGGATGAAGAGGGTGCGGACGAAGTGCACGAGGATGAGGATGAGGGTGAGGGAGGAAGGGAGAGGACAGTCTTCACAGTGAATCTCCAGTTGAAGTGAGGGAATGCGTTTGGCGACGACGCCAGGCGCGCACGGCCATGAAGCACAAAAAACCGACGGGGCCCAACATGAAGGTCAGGATCAGCATCGGCACCGTGGCCAAGTGGGGCAGGCCGATGCGCTGGCTACGCTCAGCGATCCAGACGCCGACAAACAGGTCGAAGGCAAGGTAGTGCAACCACCCCGCCACCAGCAGGCCGGGCACGTCGAACAATGCACGCACCTCGGCCGGACTGCCGAAGCCGCCTTGACCGCGCCAGTGCAGCGCGAACATCAGCAGGTAGCCCACGCTCAGCAGCAGCGGCACCGCCCGCCCGCAGATCCGCCAGACCCAACGGGTCCAGGAGGCCGACGCAGGCGAGGCGATCAGCGCCAGCCAGCTCAGCAGGGCCAGACCGTTGGAGAGAGCAAAAACCGTTTCAGGGGACATGGCGGGGCTCCAGGGGGGTGTCGTGTACAGGTACCGAAATCAGGCACAGGATGAGGTGTCCATTTGCCGACTAGACAGTGTCTAGTGGCGTTATGTTATGGTTCGAACTAGACAGTGTCAAGTACTCAGTGCCATTTGGCCGCTTGCTTGGTCGTCGTCGCTGTCGACGGCGTTGCTGTCTTTGCTTTCTATGCGCGCCTTTTCGCGCCTTTTTCCTTCGTCTCTCTTGCCGGATCTGCTGTTGCCATGCCCCCACGCTCCACCGCCGCACCTGCGAAACCTTCAGGGCTGCCTCAAGCCCAAGAGGCGGGCACCGACCTGCGCCAGCGCATCCTGGCGGTCAGCGAGCAGTTGCTCGACACAGAGGGCCTCTCCGCGCTGTCCATGCGTGAAGTGGCGCGCCGCAGCGGCGTCACCCATCAGGCGCCCTACCACCACTTCGGTGACCGAGAGGCGATCCTGGCTGCGTTGGTCACGCGGGGCTTTGATGAACTCACCGACCGGCTGGCGCAAGCGAATGAGCAAATCACTGCGGCTGGTCGCCGGGAGGCAGCCGTTGCCTCAGGTATGGCCTACGTGGGCTTCGCCATCGACCACCCAGGTTTGTTCCGGGTCATGTTTCGGCCGGAGCTGTGCGATCTCGCCCGATTCCCCAGTGCGCGGCAGTCCGGCGAGGCCTCCTACGCAGAGCTGGAACGTATGGTGGCAGGGGTGCATGGCGCTTCATCGATTGAAACGCTGGCCATGGTCTATTGGTCGCAAGTGCATGGCCTGGCAGGCCTGATCATTGACGGCCGTATCGGCGAGCAGTTTCCGGCCAATGAAGAGCGGCGAGGCTTTGCCCTTTCGGTGATGGAGCCATTTGTGGACCGGATGCTGGCCGAGCCCGGACAGCCCTGACCGCCAGTCCTGGCGGTCGCCACCTTTCGTATCTGACCCTCGGCACTCACTGTAGCGCGTTGAGCTTCGCTTCACCGACCTCTCGACGTACTCCGTTCAATCGTCCATTGAACGAGACGGAATACGACGCATCACTGTCGTTCATCTGATTCAGCGCTTGCTGGTAGTACATGCGGGCCTTTCCAGCATCCTTGTTGAACGATCCAGGATGATCGGTCGAGTACAGAGAGGCAAGCAAGAGGGTGGTTTGCACGTCCTTCGGGTCGACGGAATCTTCCAGTAGCTTCAGGGTCTTGGTGTATTGCTCGGGTGGATTCTTCTTGCAATAGAAGATTCGGCGCGCCAGTTCATATCGGGCCTTGCTCGAACCGCCTTCTGCAGCTCGGGTAAGCCAGTCCATTGCACGCCTGAAGTCATGGTTGAGCAGGTGCTGTGAAAATGCGTACTGTGCGTCGGGGTTCCCACTTTCAGCGCTTCGACGCAGCGCGTCCCCATCTGCATAGTGATCCATCAAGTTGGCATACTGCACCGCCAGCATGTCGGCATCACTGGCGGTGTCCCGGTGGCGCTCGTACCACGCTTGAATGCTCGCTTGCGCGTTGTGGACATTCTCCAGGCCGAGGTCCTTGATCTCCGGTATCAAGCGTTCGTACAGCCGCTTCGCGTGCTCTGCTGACTGCGGATCGGCCTCCGCTTTGTGGATGAGCTGCCTTGCCAGGTAATGGTTGGATGGTGTCATCACCCGCCCGTCGATCATGAGGTTCGCGAGCTTTGTATAGGCTGGCGTATAGCCTTGGTTTGCCAGCGTCTGCAGTGACGCGATGGCATTCGTCTCCTGCTTGAAAGATCGAGGCTGACGAAGCGTCTTTTCCGCCAAGTAGAAAGCCGCTTCGTGGTCTCCGAGCTGCGCGGCCTCTTCGATCTGCGCGTTCGCTTCAGCACGGTCGAGTTCCAGACTTTCTTTGCCATACCGAAACTTTGCATTTGGATCGGTTATTGCGGCTTGCCTTAGGTTTTCAAGTGAACGATCACGTTCGGCCAGTCGTGCAATGTGCTGATGGTTTGGCATCCAATGACGCAGCTTCTCGGCACTCGCTCTGTCCGATCGACCCTCCAGTCCTTCTACCAACATGGTGCTGTAATGCAATGCCTTGTCCGCATCCAAGGCATAGGGTGACCGGTGGCCAAGATAATGGCGTGCCAGATCTTCCATCGCAGCCAGGCTGCCGTTCTTAACAGCAAGCTCATACCAGGGTATGCCTTCCCTGCTGGCAGAAGTGTCCTGGCCTTCCAGCTGGTATTGCCGCGCGATCTGCAGGGCGGCTTCAGCATGGCCGGCTTGGGCGGCGCGTTTGAGCGCGTCTTGCGCGCGTTGCTTTGCAGCAGGGTGGATGCCTTTTTGGCTCAGCAGCCGATTGGCTTGTTCGAACAGCGCGTCCGGATCGCCTTGCTCCACACGTGCGCCGAGTGCTTCCAGGCGCTCGATCTGGTCAGCGGACAGCAGCGGCCCGTCCAGGCCGCCGGGCTGTTTGCCAAGTGTTGCGGCTTGCCACCGTTCCTTCCACAACCTGGCTTGTGCCGGATCAGCTTCGAACAATGCATTGCCAGATGCAGTCGCCCGAACCATGTATTCCATTGCGCGAACGGAGCCACCTTCCGCTGCCTCGACGAACAGCCTTCGTGCTTCACCCGGGTTGCTCGAAGCGAGCGCCGTAGCCCGAAGATACAGGGCTTCGGGAACTCGAAGGGAGAAGGCTTCTTGCAGCCAACGTGCTTTCTCGGCTGGGTCGCTGCTTGCATGGATCAGCTCAAGCATTGCACGTTCATGTCCTTGCGACGCTGCTTGGCGGTACAAGTCCATCGCAGCCCTTCGGCCGCTTGGTGAGGTGGCCATTTTGCCGACCTGATACAGCGCTTCGGGATGCCCCTTGTCCGCAGCCTTGTACCACCAGTGCTTTGCGCCATTCTCCGCCAGCCAGACTTGGGCCGATACAACGCCGTTCTCGGCGGCGAGCTCCATGACGTGCGATGGGCCGCGTGATCCCCAGTAAAGCGGGGCGGCAATGAGCAACAGTACAACGGTGCCGTTGGCCAGCGGGCTTCCCCATGCCCAGTGAATCAGCAGGACAACCGGCAGCAGTCCGATCACGATCACGAAGAAGACAGCAGCAAGAGACACGGAGCTGCCGTGCCCCATTCCCATTGCCAGCACCAACAAGCCAAATGCTCTGATGTTTACAAACACCAGGATGGCGCTGAGGATCCACCTCAAAGCACGCCAGCGCTTGAAGCACTCTTTCCCATTTCTCAGATGACAGACAACCCCTTCGACGCTGATGGCGAACATCGAGAGGAGGACCGCAAGGAAGAAAACAAACAGCGCCGCCTCTGCTGCGGGGGAAGGAGAGCCGAAAAGAAAAAAAGAAAGTTCTTCCGAGCCGAAGAAATTGATCAGATCCAAATCCATGATCCTCTCGATGCAATTCGTGTCGTGTGGCTCATCATTGGCTTGGCCAAAGGCAACTGGTGCCAAGGCTGTCATTTTTTGAAGGCGGGGCACTCCGAACCCAATACTTGGCTGGGGCGCTGGCGCACATAGACCATCCTTAAGAAGAAGGGTATCGGATCATCCTCTGTCATCCACAGAACATTGTCAACGCAGCGTACATAGAGGGTCCAGACACTGGTGACCCTTCGATCTCAGCAGGTTGACCAGTGCCATATCTCAGACCTGTGAAGCCTCCCCGACAACCTGATCTGGTTGGTGGTGTAGAGCCCTGGCAAACGGAGTCTCTGTAAGAAGAAGTCTCGGTTCAACGAGAGTCAGATCCTTGCCATCCTGCGGGAGGTCGACATCGGCGCCAAGGCACTACCATTGGAAGCCCCCGTTCAATGGCATGAGCGTTTCAAGCCTTTCTCAGCCGCGAGAGCTGTAGGAAGAGAACGCCAGGCTCAAACGAATGTACGCCGATCTGGCGTTGATGCACACGGCCATGAGATTCAACCGTGAAGCACTGCGAATCGAGATGGACACGATCCTGCCAGAGAGCAGTTCTCGGCCAATCAAGAGCGGCGCGGCTTCGAACGTTCGGTGATGGAGTGCCCGGCTTTGCGTCTCCACTCATCGATCTTCGGTCGTGGGGTGGTGCAGGCTCGCCTCGGCCAATCGCTCGCATGTGTTGCGCGTCGCCTCGTCAAGCGGATAGTAGCTTTCGATGCGCAACTCTTCGAGGGTCACCAGCCGTGGTGCAGAGAAAACCGTGACGGTGGTCATGAACCCGACGCGCATATCACCGCGCTGCAGCCAAATCTCGAGGGTGCTGTCGATGTTGGTCGACAAATCAGGCTTTCGCCAAAGTGCACCCACGCCGGGAAAGCGAAGCGCACGGTCGAACAATGTTGTAAGGCGAGAATCGCCACCGCTATGCAGCACCTCGCGGTGCAATCGGGCGAGCATCTTGCTGGCAAGCTGCTCCCATTCCAGGACGAAGGGCCTGGCCAGGCAAGGCTCCAACACAAGCGAAAACATGTCCAGTGGTTCGACGGCCCGGGCAGGATCGTGCATGAACAGCTCGAATAGCTGCGAGGCGGCGTTGTTTCGCCTGAGAACTCGGTAGTCGGCTGCCAGCAAGGTGAGCGGATACGGCTCCTGCTGTTGCAGCATTCGCTCCAGGGCCCAATCGATCGCAGGTGAGATCGCGCCGAGATCGGGCTCCGGAAAACGGGGTTCAAATCCTGCGGCACGCAACGCCTCATTCTGATGACGCAGCGGCACGTCGAGCGCGGCCAACAACCTGAGAACCATGTCGACACTGGGTTTGGCCCGACCGGTCTCCAGAAAGCTGATGTGTCTGGCGGAGACGCCGGACGTCAGTGCCAGGTCGAGCTGCGACTGCCCATGCCGACCGCGCCAAAACTTGAGCAGGGCCGGAAACAGTTGATCGTTCATCAATGCACTCTACCAGTCGGCGCGCGCCGAACAATTACCTGCGCGCGTCATTGCGACAGGTGGAGCCAGACGCTATTGTCAAGCCACCAACCTCGCTTCATTCGACAATCACCAGCATATGAAAAGAAGTCACTTCCTCACGCTTGCATCGCTCATCGCAATCGCCGTCGGCCTATTCGCACTATTGCAACCGGCACTGCTGCTGCAAAGCAAAGGCATCGTGTTGAACGCGGGTGCCAACGTCTGGATGCAAGAGACAGGTATGGCCCTTGTTTCCATTGGCGTCATGGCTTTCCTGATGCGTGGCCAGCCAGGTTCGCCCGCGCTTCGCGCGTTCCTGATTGGAAACGCGCTGCTCCAGGTGGGCCTGCTCTGGATTGAGCTCAGTGCTCTGGCTGACGGTGTGATCACCAAGCTCTCGGGGGTCGCGCCAAACTCGACTCTGCATGTCGTGCTGGCATTTGGCTTTGGCTACTTTGCGATGACCATGAAGACTCTCGCTGCAGTCGGCGAGCGGAGCAAACGAGGTTCGTAGGGCGGCCGTCCGCGGGCGTGAGATAGGGCTGCCATGGCTACCCTTCTTCCATCGCCACATCAACGTTCTTCAAAAAAAGCACGGTCTCAGCGCAATGGTTGCCAGCGTGTGAAGCGCAAAGCCCTCGCACACCTTGGTGTCGTGAGGGAGATGACGACAAAGGCGTTGAACAGCGTCAGGGTAGCGAGGGGTGGTCGGCTGAGCGCAAGCGTGCCACTTCCGCCTCCAACGCGCTGATGCGTTCGTCTCGGGCACGTAGGACCTGCTCCACATCAGCGGCATCGAAGCGTTGGGGAATATGCTGTCGGCAGTTACGATCCCAAAGCCTGACATGAAACAGGATGGTCCGCTCAGCGCGGACCTGGGCGTTGTCGGGGGCCACCTCGCCATCCTGGCCTGACATCAAGGAAGCCATCAATCGTGGGTCTTCGCTCACAGTGGCCTTGCCCCAAAGTTTGATGCGTTCGCCGCTTGAGTAGTCCAGCAGAAACAGAAAGGCTTGGTCGTTGTCGGCCAGGTTACCTGTGGTGATGTACTGACGGTTGCCGGCATAGTCGGCGAAGGCGATCGTGGTGTTGTCCAGCACCCGTAGAAATCCTGGTGGCCCGCCCCGGTGCTGAATGTAAGGTTGGCATGTCTTGCTGGCCGTCCCAAAGAAGACGCTGGTCTGTCGTTGGATGAAGTCAGCGCAGTCTGGCGTCAGCTCGGCTTTCCATCCGCCAAGTTCTTCTCTGCGGGCATACGCGGCTCGGGAACCGACCCGCGACTGAATGGCTTTGACGGAAGGTGTGAACGCCAAGTCGCTGGGAAAGGAAACGGGGGTAGAGGGTGGGGTAGCGGTATCAGTCATGTCGGCGTTCGCTTCCAGGTCACTGCAAGTGCTCAAGTGTTCAAGTGTTCAGGGCTGCCGCCGCCCGATCGCGGTACGAGATGATGCGATCGGGCGACGACATCGGAGTGGTGAACTCGTGCCTGCTCTTGCCCGCTCACGCCTGCGAGGCGTGCACCACAGGAAAGTCGATCTCGGTGCCTGCGACGTGGTTAGCGTAGTTGGTCCATATGTTCAGCGCCACAGTGAGCACGATTTCGAGCACGGCGGCTTCGCTGTAGCCGGCGGCCTTGATGGCTTGCACGTCGGCGTCTGATACACGCCCGCGCGCATCGACCACTTGCTTGGCAAAGCGAACGGCGGCAGCGGCCTTGGCGTCGTTGGAGCCGCCGGCCCGGTTGGCCGCCATTTCGCTGTCGTCGAGCCGGGCCACCTTCTTGCCCAGGTAGGTGTGGGCCGAGAGGCAGTAGTCGCAGCTGTTGGTTTCGGCCACCACCAGGGCGATGCGCTCGCGCGTCTGCGCGGACAGTTCGCCTTTGTTCAGGGCGCCCATCAGGCCCAGGTAGCCTTCAAGTGCCGCTGGGCTGTTGCTGACCATGCGAAACAGATTGGGTACAGAGCCGAGCTGGCTGCGCACGGCTTCGAGCAGGCTGTGCGAAGCGGCCGGTGCGTCGGCAATGGTGGCGGGGGTGTGGATGCGGGATGTCATGGGGAACTCTCCTTTGAATCGATGAGACGTGGTGTTGGCGTCTGTCGATCGATGAAATTGGGGAAGGAACAAAGAAAAAAAGAAAGGCGTTGCAGAAGCAACTGGAGGCGATCCTACTGATTTCCAATTTCAAAGAGAACCCATTAATATCGGGAATCATTCTTTCAATATTTGGAAGATATGAATCGAAGAAAAGCCAGCACTCAAGGAGAAGCACGCGAATGGACCGTCTGGAAGCCATGGCCATCCTGATTGAGGTGATCGAGGCGGGCAGCCTGTCGGCCGCGTCACGCAAGCTGGGCATTCCTTTGCCCACTGTCAGCCGCAAGATCGGGGACCTGGAAGCGCATTTGCGCACGCGACTGCTTTACCGAACCACGCGGCAGTTGTCGCTCACCGAGGCGGGGGCCACCTACGTGGCGTCTTGCCGCCGCATTCTGGAGGAGGTGAGCGAAGCCGAGCGCATGGCTACGGGTGAATACGCCAGCCCCAAGGGCCATCTGGTGATCACGGCGCCCATCGTGTTTGGCCGTTTGCATGTAGTGCCCGTGCTGGCCGAGTTTCTGGCGGCGTTTCCCCAGATCGATGTGCGCCTGAATCTGACCGACCGCAGCATTCACCTGCTGGAGGAACACATTGACGTGGCAGTGCGTGTCGGGGAGCTGCCAGACAGCGCGCAGGTAGCGGTGAACATTGGGCAGTTGCGTCTGGTCACCTGTGCCAGCCCGGGCTATCTGGCCAACCGGGGTGCACCCAAAAAGCCGGACGACCTGCAGCGCCACGACTGTATCGGGTTCGAGGGGCTGGCCTCATCGCGCGCCTGGTCCTTCCCCAGCCGAAAGGGCGATGTTACGGTGCAGATCACACCACGGCTGGTCACCAACACGGCCGAATCCGCCCTCGATGCCGCCGTGCATGACGTGGGCATTGCGCGCCTGCTGTCTTATCAGGTGGAAGCGGCTGTTCGCGAGAAGAAGCTGTGCGTGCTGCTGGAAAAGTTTGAGCCGCCTCGGTTGCCAGTGCACCTGCTGCATGCCGGGCAACAGCCTGTGCCGCTGAAGTTGCGGGCGTTCATGGACTTTGCGCGACCGCGGCTTCAGGAACGCCTGGCGCGCCCATGACAGGCAACCGAAGCTCTCAGTCTGTTCGTGGCTTCGCGAAGCCTATGCAGAGCTTCCCTGGCTCGGTGAGCGGCGGACGGCGACTTCGGTCGACCAGACATCGCCATCTGCGGAAAATTGCGCCAGCAGCCGCCCACCCATCTCCAGCGCACAAGCCTTCGTCAATCCTCCTGTGATCACCAAGTCGCCGGCTTCCAGGCCTTGGTCCAGTGCCGCCAACTCCTTGACCAACCGCGCCACGGCATCCAGGGGGTGACCGTCGGCGTCGGCGCCTTTGCCTTGCCCCATTTCCGCGGTGCCATCAAACAGGCGAACCGCCACAGCGTCGAGGGTGATGAAGTCATCGACAGGCAGACGCGGCCCCACCACCACCTGGCCGGCCGATGAGTTGTCGGCCGTGTTCTGTTCGAGGTTGAAGCGATAGTCCGTCCACGTTGAGTGCACCACTTCCAGACACGCGTAAGCACCTTCCACTGCAGCAGCCACGGAATGACGGTCGATCATGACGTCTGGATCACGTGCGTCCAGCGGGGCTTTCAATCGGATGCCGATTTCAGGTTCGACGCGCGGCTGCACCAGGCGCGCGTCCACACCTTCATCCGGGTCGAGCAGCATCCAGTCCGTCAGCGGGCCGAAATTGGGCCGATCGATGCCCATCTGGCGGCGCATGACCTCCGATGTATAGCCCAGCTTCCAGCCGGAGATGCGTTCACCGGCTGCGAGGCGCAGGGCGGCGAGTTCGCGTTGAATCTCATATGCTCCGGCCAGAGTGAGCGTTGTGCCCAGCGTTTCATCGGCGTTGAGCGTGCGCCCTTCACAGCGCGCGGTCCAGATCTGTGCCGCAGCCGCAGCCGACGAAGCCGCAGGGCGAGATGAATGCGTGGTCACGGCGGCGTGAACAGGTGCTAGCGCCCCAGGTCTTTGGCGGTCTGGCCGGCAATGCCCCAGTTCTCTTTGGGCATGTCGTGAATCCAGACGCGCACCGTTTCCCTGGGCGCGCCCACGGCCTCCTGCAGGGCAGCAGTGACCTTTTCGATCACGGCACGCTTCTGTTCTTCGGTGCGGCCTTCGAGCATGTAGATCTGTGCGAATGGCATTTGTGGGTTCTCCGTGTGTGGGGTGTCGGTGCGGAGCCTGCGTGGCTACGCAACGGTCAAACTCGCCGTGGTCGGGATGACGGGAGAACGTGTGTTGTCCACGACTTCCAGAATCCATCGACCTTTGGCGTTGCGAATCCATTGGCCGCCCACGGCGGGCGTGGTGCAGACGTTCAGGTTGGGGTGACGGTCCCGCCAATTGATGGGGCCGACCACTGTGTTGACGCGCGCTCGCCTCAGGGTGTCGCGCACGTCGCCGGCTTCGGTAGTGGGGGTGTTCTGACAGACATGTGCTGCCACTTCCATCAAGGCGTGGGAGAAGCCCAGCGTCTGCACCCAGGGCGAGCCGGTGTTGTTCTCATAGGTGTCCACCAGCTTGGATGCTGTCTGACCCGTGAAGGAAGACTTGAAAGGCCAGGCAGGCGACCACCACACTTCGTTGGTGAGCGTGAGGCCGGGGCGCTGAATCTGGGCCACCGTGTCGTTGAAGACAAAGGCCTTGGCGATGGAGGCCATCTCCGGCTTGTAGCCCACCTTGTCGGCAGCCTGGAAGAAGGCGGCAGCCACGGGAGGCGGCAGTACCCCCGTGACCATGCGGATATTGGCGTCGCGCAGTTGGATGGCGACGCTTTCCCAGTCGGGATTGGCGAGCTTTACGCGTTGCGGCACCACCAACTCAATGCCCCGCTTCTTGAAGGCCGGCGGAAAGGCATTGAGAAAAGCCTCGGCATCGATATCGTCACCGAACAGCCCACCCGTCTTGTTGCCCAGATTGGCACTGGCTTGCAGCGAACTGTAGATGTCTGCGAAGTCTTCGAGCCCCGCAAAGAAGTGATAGGTCCAGTCAAAGGCTTTGCTGCCAGTGGCGCCCCGGCCGTAGTACCAGGCCTGCCAGGGCACGATGCTGCTTACGCAAGGCACGCCGGCAGCCTCGCACACGTCAGAGACCGGATTGCAGATCTCGGGTGTGGCGGTGGTGAGAATAAGGTGCACGCCGGAAGCGACGAGCTCTGAGGCGAGCCGGGCTGCGTTCTCCGGGGATGAAGCAGCATCATGCAGGCTGACTTCAACCACGCGCATCTCCCCTTTGGCGGTTTTGAGGCCACTGCGAAAGCGTGGTCCGAGTGTCTCGAAGACGTAGCGGTCGGTGACACCAAAAGAAGAGAGAAAACCCGTTTGTGGACTGATCCACGCCACCTTCATGGCTGGCGTCGCGGCATATGCCGGAGCCCATTTGGCAGCGCTGACGGCGGCCAAGGCGGATGCGACGAGCGCACGCCTACTCAGTCCCCTCGATGTGGCGTTCCTATCGGTCATTTCATGTCTCCTGTCGGTTGTGGCCAGTCTCTGTGTGCCCAAAGGTCTGGCCGTTGTTTCAGATCGGACTGTCTGACACTGGATCTCTTCTCCTTGCGCGGTGGCGCCTCCGCCGCTGTTCCTCCCTGGCTGTCATGGTGTTTGCCTCTTGCCTCGCCTATGTCAGGCCTGTCAGGCGCGTCAGGCGGAGCGTCGCTCGGCTTGTGCGTCGCGCTCTTTGGCCATGGTCATGGCGGTGTCTTCGATCATGTCTTCCTGACCGCCGACCATCTTCTTGCGACCGAGTTCGACCAGGATGTCGCGTGCTGACAAGCCGTACTTGGCCGCCGCACGTTTGGCGAACAGCAGGAAAGATCCGTAGACACCGGCGTAGCCGAGGGTGAGGGCATCTCGGTCGATGCGAATGGGGAAGTCCATGATCGGGAAGACCAGGTCTTCGGCCACGTCCTGGATCTTGAAGACGTCCACCCCGGTCTCGATACCCAT
>JBNKNN010000050.1:0-15340 GCA_050293865.1 Hydrogenophaga sp.
GGATGGGATGGGGCTTGCCGGTGCCGTTGACATGGCCAGCCGCGAAGTCATACCGTTGGCCAACAACATGGTGGTCGTGCTGACTTACTGGCTGAGCTACGAATATGTGCGTGATCCGCGCCATGCCCTGGAGGACGACAATGCCGAGCGGTCGTTGCTGCGCGGCGCAGCGCAGGTTTTGGGTTTGCTGTCGCCTTATCTGGAGCCGAATCAGCGACAGCACCTGATGGAACTGACGGGGGCATACCAGGAGCCGAGCAAAAATTGACGGATGATGGGTTCAGGGGTGCGGGGAGGAGAGTTGATGCAACAACAGGAGACAACCGCATGGAACACTGGACAGAGAGCAAATGTCAGCCGCCCGAGGTGTTCACCACCGCGCGGGTCAGATCTCAATGGTCTCGCTTGCATGGCGGTGACCTTGAGCCTTTGCCGAGAGATGACGCCTTGCTGGATGGCTGGGTCAGCTATCACAACGGCGACTTCGAGGCCGCCACCCGTAAAGGGATGGCGCTGGGACTCAAGGGCATGACACTGGCCAACCAGGCGTCCTGCATTCATGCCACCTATGTCGAGCCATCCGAGAAGCGGCGCCTGGACATGCTGATCGAGGTGGCAGAGCGAGCCTTGTTGCAGCAACGCGATGACCCGGGCAATCCCAACGCCTGGTATTGGCACGCTTATGCCCTGGGGCGCTTCAGCCAGGGAGTGAGCGTGGCAAAAGGGCTGGCCCAGGGACTGGGCGAGCGCATTGTCCGCTCTTTGCGGGAGACGTTGCGGTTGGCTCCCAAACACCCAAATGCGCATCTCGCGCTGGCGCGTTTCCACGCTGAAGTCATCGACAAGGTGGGCAGTCTGGTTGGCGGGATGACTTATGGCGCCAATCAGGCGGAAGGCATGGCGCTGTACCGCAAGGCGTTGGAGCTCAATCCGTCGCTGGTGACCCTGCACGAATGCGCCGCGGGCTGGGTCATGATCGAAGGGGACCGTGGGCTGGGTCAGGCCGACAGCTTGCGGCAGCGCGCCGAAGCCTTCGAGCCGGTCGATGCCATGGAGAACTTGTACCTGGAGTCAGTGCAGGCGGATCTGGCGGGGTGAGCGCGTCGGGCAAGCCAGCGCATAATCCGGGTCATGGAGACCAAGTGGCTTGAGGATTTTGTGAGTTTGGCTGAAACACGCAGTTTCAGTCGCTCGGCCCAGTTGCGGCACGTGACACAGCCGGCATTCTCGCGCCGTATCCAGTCGCTTGAGGCCTGGGCAGGCACGGACCTGGTGGATCGCACCTCCTACCCCACTCGCCTGACTCCCGCCGGGCAAGTGCTTTACGAGCAGTCACTGGAGCTATTGCGGGGCCTGCAGACAACCCGCTCCATGGTGCGAGCCTACCGCACCACCGGTCAGGACACGATCGAGTTTGCGGTGCCGCACACACTGGCATTTACCTTCTTCCCAGGTTGGTTGTCGGGTCTGCGCGGCCACATCACGCCCATCAAGAGCAAGCTGATGGCCTCGAATGTGCACGATGCGGTGTTGCGCATGGTCGAAAGCAGCTGCGATGTGCTCATTTCCTATCATCTGGCGAACCAGCCCATTCCGCTTGATACGACGCACTACGAGATGCTGCAATTGGGCAACGAGGTGCTTTCTCCCTATGTTCGGCCCAACGCGCAAGGGGCGCCCAAGCATGCATTGCCCGGTAAAGCGAAGAGCCCTTTGCCCTACCTGGCGTACTCTGATGTGGCCTATATGGGGCGGGCCGTCGAACAGATGCTCAAGCAAAGCCGGGAGCCCGTGTTTCTGGACCGTATCTATGAGACCGATATGGCAGAGAGCCTCAAAGCCATGGCGTTGGAAGGCCATGGCGTAGCGTTTCTTCCAGAAAGTGCGGTGCGCAATGAGGTTCGAACCGGACGTCTCGTGCGCGCTGGCGAGGGATACGAGATCGTGCTCGATATCCGGATCTACCGCGAACGCAAGAGTCCGCGCAAACCCAAGCCTGCACTGGAGACTTTCTGGAGCGAACTGCGCGCGTACCGGGAGACCATGAGCGAACACTCGGCCGATTGATTTCACTGAGAAGCCGGCTCTGTATTTGAGACAATGCGTGTATGAACGCATCAGTTGATACCCTGACCATTACCCGCCCGGACGACTGGCACTTGCACGTCCGCGACGGCCACGCCTTGAGCACCGTCGTGCCGCACACCGCTGCGCAGTTTGGCCGAGCCATCATCATGCCCAATCTCAAGCCGCCGGTGACGTCGGCTGAGCAGGCCTTGGCTTACAGGGAGCGCATCCGTGCTGCGGTGCCGGCTGGCGTGGCTTTTGAGCCGCTGATGACGCTGTATCTCACGGACAACCTGCCACCCGAAGAGATCCTGCGCGCCAAGGAAGCGGGCGTGGTGGCCTGCAAGCTGTACCCGGCCGGTGCCACCACCAACAGCGATGCGGGAGTGACCGACATCCGCAAGACCTACGCCACGCTGGAGGCGATGGAAAAGGCCGGTTTGCTGTTGCTGGTGCACGGCGAGGTGACGTCGCCCGAGATTGACCTGTTCGACCGCGAGGCTGTCTTCATCGAACAGCAGCTGGCGCCCCTGCGCAAGGACTTTCCCGGGCTGAAGATCGTGATGGAGCACATCACCACGCGCGATGCCGCCCAGTATGTGGCCGAGGCAGACGCCAATCTGGGAGCGACCATTACCGCGCACCACCTGCTGTTCAACCGCAATGCCATTTTCACGGGTGGCATTCGCCCACATTACTACTGCCTGCCAGTGCTCAAGCGTGAGGTTCACCGTCAGGCCCTGGTGGCCGCTGCGACCAGCGGAAATGCCAAGTTCTTCCTGGGGACCGACAGTGCGCCGCATCCTGCTCATCTCAAAGAGCATGCCACCGGTTGCGCGGGTTGCTACACGGCACATGCGGCCATCGAAATGTACGCCGAAGCCTTTGATGCGGTGGGTGCGCTAGACAAGCTCGAAGGCTTTGCCAGTTTCCACGGTGCGGATTTTTATGGATTGCCCCGCAACGAAGGGACCATCACGCTCAAGCGCGAGTCCTGGACTCCTGCGGCCGAGTTTGCATTCGGAGAAGCGCAGCTCAAGCCCTTGCGCTCAGGTGAAGCGTTGCCCTGGCGGATGGTGAGCTGATCGATCATGGGGGGAGCGGAGGGCGAGCTGGCTGAATGGGCGGTCATCGACTGGCTGCCTCCCTGGTTTGACGATGTTCGGGCAGATGGGCAGGCTGTCACAGCGGCCTGCCTCGAAGGCTCCTCCCTTCCGCATGCACTGCAACGGCATGCGACCCTGGCCTACCCGGGCTGGGGTGGGCCACGCTTTGTGCCGCAATCGGCCTTGCCGGAGGGGCAGGCCTATGAGAGTTTCATCTTCGAGACCGCCCAGGTGCCAACCCGCGAGGGTTTGCACGATTTTTTCAATGCCTTGATCTGGATGCAGTTTCCCGCCACCAAGAAGCGGCTCAACCGGTTGCAGGCGGCGCAAATACAGGCCGACGGCGTGCAACCCAAGCGCGGACCGGTACGCGACGCGATCACAGTGTTCGACGAAAACGCTGCATTGCTGCAGGCGCCTGACCTCTTGTGGGAGGCGTTGCTCGCCCGTCAGTGGAGGCAGGCTTTTGTTGATCTTCGGCCTCTATGGGCTCAAGCCCGCGTTGTGCTGTTTGGTCATGCACTGCTGGAGAAACTGGTGGTGCCCTACAAGTCGATCACAGCGCACGTTTTCCGCTCGCCGGTTCCGCAATCCCTTGGGCCGGACCTCGAGGCTTGGGACGGCTGGCTGGCGGCTTCTTTCGACGCCGAGTTGCTGGCACGCAAACCTTTTACGCCCTTGCCGGTTATGGGCATTCCCGGTTGGTGCGCAGAAAGCGAAGACGCTGCATACTACGCCGACCAGAAGGTGTTCCGGCCGCCTACCGGCGGGGCGCCTCCTGGCTGCTGACACTCATTTTCACTTTGCTTGGGCCACATTCATGTCCTTGCTTTCTGCTGTTTCCCCTTCGTGGGCTCACCTCAACCTGCGCGAGTCGGCCGAAGACCGTGAGGCCCTGGCCAAACACTTTGAAGAATCCCGGATTCGCGAAGTGGAGTGTCTGTTTTCCGATATCACCGGATATCCGCGTGGGAAGCTTCAGTCGGCCAGGCATTTCGCCATGGGCATGGAAATGCGCATTGCGCAGGCCATTCCGATGCAGTCAGTCACTGGCGAGTATTCGCATGACCCTGTGTTCCCGGAGTCGGATCCGGACATTCGCCTGGTACCTGACCTAAGTACCTTGCGGCCCTCTCCCTGGGCCAGTGTGCCACGCTACCTGGCGATCCATGACGGAGTGGAACTGACGGGTGGTTATTGCGATTTTGTGCCCCGTTCCGTGTTGCGGCGCGTGCTCGACCAGTATGCGGAGTTGGGGCTCAAGCCTGTGGTTGCGCCTGAGATCGAGTTTTATGTGGTGCAAGCCAGTACCGATCCCGCGCATGGATTGCTACCACCCGTGGGCCGCGGCTTGCGACCCGAGGTGGGTCATTCGGCATTCAGCTTGAACCAGATCAACGAGCTGGCGCCGTTCTGGGATGAGTTCGGTGCCGCCCTCGATACCTTGGGCATACAGCGTGACACTTGGGTCCATGAGGTGGGGCAAGCGCAGTTCGAGATCAACCTCATGCATGGCGATCCGTTGCAAATGGCCGACCATGCGTTCCTGTTCAAGGTCGCTGCCAAGGAATTGGCGCTGCGCCATGGGCTCAACGCCGTTTTCATGGCCAAGCCCATGGCCAACGACGCGGGCAGCTCCATGCATTTGCATCAGAGCGTGGTGGATGAGGAGGGACGCAACATCTTTTCACTGCCGGACGGCAAACCGAGCGACGCTTTTTATCATTTCATTGGCGGGCTGCAGACCTACACGCCCGACCTGATGCTGATTTACGCGCCCACAGTGAATTCCTATCGGCGTTACGTGGCCGGCAGTCAAGCGCCGATCAACCTCGATTGGGGGCACGAAAACCGCACTTCGAGTCTCAGGGTGCCCGACAGTTCGCCTGAAGCGCGGCGGGTGGAGAACCGGCTTGCCGGCGCCGATGCCAACCCCTATCTGGCGATGGCCGCTTCGCTTGCAGCTGGCTTGGCGGGGATGGAGGAGAAGATTCGTCCGCGCGCCCCGGAGAACGATGACAGCTACGCGCAGCCGCGCGAGTTGCCCCGAACTTTGGCCATTGCCATGGATCTGATGGGAGGCAGCCCTCATGTTCGTCGCCTGCTGGGCGACCGTTTCGTGCATGCGTTCCTGTGTGTCAAGCAAATGGAACACGAGCATTTCATGCGCGAAGTGACCACTTGGGAGCGACGCTATCTGCTCCCGCAGGTGTGACCAAAACGGCAGGCACAGCGGCGGGCTATTTGGCCTGACTTGAAACCAGGATGGGCTGGCCCCAATATGATGGGGTCTGATTTTTCTTACCTTCGGAGACCCCATGAAACGCATTGCGCTGTTTGTGTTGACCAATTTCGCGGTGATGGCCGTGTTGCTGATCACCACCCGACTGCTGGGCGTGGACCGCTATCTCACGGCCAACGGACTGAACATGCCGGCTCTGGCGGTCTTTTCGCTGGTGATAGGCTTTGGCGGGGCCATCATTTCGCTGCTGATGAGCAAGACCATGGCCAAGATGAGCACGGGAGCCAGAATCATCAACCAGCCCAGCACACAGGATGAAGCCTGGATTGTTCAAACCGTGCAGCGGTTTGCCGAGAAAGCCGGTATCGGCATGCCCGAGGTGGCCATCTACGAGGGGGCTCCCAACGCTTTCGCTACCGGCGCATTCAAGAATTCGGCGCTGGTAGCGGTGTCCACTGGCTTGCTGCAGAGCATGACCCGTGACGAAGTCGAGGCCGTGATTGGCCATGAAGTGGCACACGTGGCCAACGGCGACATGGTGACCATGACCCTGATTCAGGGCGTGATGAACACGTTCGTGGTTTTTCTCAGCCGCGTGATCGGATACGCCGTCGATGCCTTCCTCAGCAGAGGCGAGCAGCGCCGTGGGCCGGGCATTGGCTATATGTTGACCACCATTGTGTTGGACGTGGTTCTAGGTTTCCTGGCCGCCATCATAGTGGCCTGGTTCAGTCGCCAGCGCGAGTTCCGCGCTGATGCTGGCTCTGCCCAGCTCATGGGTAACCGCCAGCCCATGATCAATGCCTTGGCTCGTCTGGGCGGTCTGCAGCCGGGCGAACTGCCCAAAAACATGCAGGCGATGGGTATCGCGGGCGGCTTGGGCAAGTTGTTTTCCACGCACCCTCCGATGGAGGAGCGCATCGCGGCTTTGCAAAAGTTGTGAGGGAGAAGCGTCGACGAGGGGGAGTCGCATCCCCCTTGCGACAAAAAAGAGGGCGCTCAGAGGAGCGCCCTTTTGCTTGGCTGGCCAATACGATCAAACCGTATCAAATGCCAGTTTTCAGTATTGATAGCGGTGGTTGTGGCGGTGATGGCGGTCGTAGCGGTCGCCACGCGACGGTGTGTTGTCCAGCAGGATCTGGGCATTGATGTGGGTGATACCGGCTGGCCGTGGGGGCGGTGCGTATTGCACGGCAGGTTGAACAGCCACGGGGGCGGGCGCCTGGTAGCTGGAGACCGGGGTCACGTCCACGTACACATAGCGTCCTGGTTTTTCCTGGGTCTGCATGGTGTAGGTGCGGCCTGCGTAGCGGTAGGTCACGTCGTAGCCTACCACCTGGTTCTGGTAGCTGGTCTGTGTGCTGCAGTTGCGAACCGTCTCATAGCGGTCGGGACCTCGACCTTCAATGTGGTTGCCCACGATGGCGCCACCGACCAGACCAATCAGCGTGGCCGCGGCGCGGCCATTGCCATCACCGATGGCGTTGCCCATGGCTCCGCCAGCAATACCACCCATGATGGCGCCAGCACCGGATGTCTGGCCACGCACACGCACCGTCTGGTCTTGGCAGACCTGCTGTGGCACGGCCACTTGCTGAACGATAGGGGTGCTGCTGACGACACGGGCGCGCTCTTGCTGGGCCTGTGCCAGGCCAGCGCTGGCCAGCCCGATCAGACCGATGGCAACGGGGGCGAGAACAGGTTTTTGAAGCAAGCTTTTCATGGATGACTCCAAGAGGTTGTTGGAGACTCCAGTGTCAAAGCCTTGTGTCAACCGCACTTTGGGCTCATGTAAAGCTGGCGGCCAAGTTGTAACAACTGGTTTGCATGCCGCGCGTGCGATACAACGCGTTTCAGCTCTGAGCTGACATCACCTGCCGGGCCACGGCCTCAGCCACTTTGATGCCGTCTACGCCCGCCGAAAGAATGCCGCCCGCATAGCCTGCGCCTTCCCCCGCGGGGTAGAGGCCGGCCGTGTTCAGGCTTTGCAGGTCGTCGCCCCGCGTGATGCGCAGAGGGGCTGATGTCCGAGTCTCAACGCCGGTGAGCAAGGCGTCTGGCATGTCGTAGCCCCGGATCTTTCGACCAAACACGGGCAAGGCCTCTCGCATGGCCTCGATGGCGTAGGCGGGCAGGGCCGGTGCCAGGTCACCCAGGTGGATGCCGGGCTTGTAGGAAGGCGTGACTTCGCCGAGTTGTTCAGAGGGCTGGCCTTTGAGGAAGTCGCCCACGGTTTGAGCGGGCGCTTCGTAGCTGGAGCCGCCCAACACATAGGCCCGCGATTCGAGTTGGCGCTGCAACACAATGCCTGCCAGTGGGTGCACCTTGCCTTGGGCCTTCCAGTCCCGTGCTTCGGCGGCAAACCGAGCGCCATCGGCTTCGCCGAACGCCTGTTTCCAAAGCGGTTCGTCTGCAGGGAAATCCGTGGGAAAGTCTGGCGTGTCGATGCCAACCACCATGCCGGCGTTGGCGTTGCGCTCGGCGCGTGAATACTGGCTCATGCCGTTGGTGACCACACGCCCGGGTTCGGACGTGGCGGCCACCACGGTGCCGCCAGGGCACATGCAAAAGCTGTACACCGCACGGCCGTTTTTGGCATGGTGGACCAGCTTGTAGTCGGCGGCACCCAGCAAGGGGTGCCCTGCATGCTTGCCCCACCGGGCCTTGTCGATCACGCTTTGCGGGTGCTCGATGCGAAAGCCCACCGAGAATGGCTTGGCGTCCAGGTGAACGCCAGCATCGTGCAGATGGACAAAGGTGTCGCGAGAGCTGTGGCCCAGTGCCAGCACCACCTGGCTCACAGGCATGTCGACATGTTCGTCCGTGTCCAGTCGGTGCACCTTCAGGTGTGTGACAGCCCGGGCATGCGTTTGGTCGACAGTTGGCCCCATGACAAAGCCTTCGACCTGATGTTCGAAGCGAATCTCGCCTCCCAGAGCGATGATCTTTTCGCGCATGGCCTCGACCACCTTGACCAGCTTGAAGGTGCCGATGTGGGGGTGGGCTACGTAGAGGATTTCTGGTGGCGCCCCTGCATCCACGAACTCGGCCATGACCTTGCGTCCGAGAAAGCGTGGGTCCTTGATCTGGCTGTAGAGCTTGCCGTCCGAAAACAGCCCCGCGCCGCCTTCGCCGTACTGTACGTTGCTCTGCGGGTTCAGACTCTTCTTGCGCCACAGTCCCCAGGTGTCCTTGGTGCGTTGGCGCACAGGCTTGCCGCGCTCCAGCACGATGGGCTTGAAGCCCATCTGAGCCAGGGTCAGCGCAGCAAACAGTCCACAGGGTCCGAGGCCAACCACCACTGGGCGCTGGATTTCATCGGTCGGCCACCCGGCAGGTGCTTGTGCGGGCGGTGTCCATGCCATGTCGGGCGTGGCCTGGATGTGCGGGTTCTTCTCGTGCTCGGCCAGCAGTCGGGGTTCGAGCGCCGGGTCTTTGAAGGTGACGTCGACGATGAACACCGCCAGCAGGTCGGCTTTGCGGGCGTCGAAGCTTCGCTTGAAGACCGCCAGGGTGTCGATCGCCGTAGCATCCACACCCAATGCCTGGGCGGCCAGACGGCGCAGGGCGGCTTCCGGCTGCGGTGGTGGCAGGCGGTCTTCGTCGGTTTCGGCCGGCGTGTCGGCCGCACGGCGGTGCTCGAAAGGCACCTCTGTCAGGGGGAGTTTGAGTTCTGAGATTCGGATCATGGTGTCGGGCTTGTGTTGATCAAGCAGCGAATTCGATATTGTCGCTCCCCTTGTATGCCGACGGATGTATTTGTGCACAGATCGACGATGATTGCAGGAAGTCTGACCAAAGGGTTCAAAGTTGGCGGGGCTGTCGCCACGGTTCATGACATAGGCCTTCAGCCGGTATCCAATCGAGACCATGACTCCCCCAAATGCCTCCTCCGGTTCTGGTGCTTCTGCCATTCCACGCCAACCGCCGTCTCTGTGGCGCGTCTACGTGATGTTTCTGGTTCCGATGATCCTGTCGAACATCCTGCAGGGGTTGTCGGGCACCATCAATGGCATCTACATCGGACAGATGCTTGGCACGCACGCTCTGGCTTCAGTGGCGGGCATGTTTCCCATCGTGTTCTTCTTCGTCTCGCTCGTCATTGGTCTGGGCGCGGGGGCTTCGGTGTTGATCGGGCAGGCGTGGGGCGCCAAGGAGCCTGGCAAGGTGCGCGCGATCACCGGATCGGCTTTGAGCCTGGGGGCCATCATCGGAGGGCTGGCGGCCGTGCTGGGTGTGATCTTTGCGCGTCCGGCCATGGAAGCGCTAGGGACTCCGCCGGACGTGCTGGAGGGAGCACTCTCCTATGCGCGGTTGATGATGTTGACCATGCCTGTGTTGCTGGTTTTCATCCTTTTTACGCAGTTGCTTCGAGGCGTGAGCGACACCATATCGCCTTTGCTGGCGCTCCTGGTGTCCACGAGCGTGGGTCTGGTGTTGACTCCCGCTTTGATTCAGGGCTGGCTGGGTCTGCCCAGGCTGGGGATTCTCAGCGCTGCCGTGGCCACATTCGTGGGTATGGTCTCGGCCCTGGTGTTTCTGACCATCCGCTTGCGGCGCATGGGGCATGTGATGGCGCCCAACCGCAAGTTTTTCGCCGCGTTCCGGCCCAACCGGGACATTCTTGGACGGGTGCTGAAGATCGGTCTGCCCACGGGTGTGCAGATGGTGGTGATCTCGCTGTCCGAATTGCTGATCCTGAATCTGGTCAATCGCCATGGCTCAGATGCCACTGCCGCCTACGGCGCCGTGACGCAAGTGGTGAATTACGTGCAGTTTCCGGCCTTGTCGATCGCCATCACTGCCTCCATTCTGGCTTCCCAGGCCATTGGCGCTGGCGCGTCGGAGCGCCTGGGGCGAATCCTCAAGACTGGGCTCTGGCTGAACCTTCTGGTCACGGGTGGTTTGATCATGGTGGGCTATGCGCTTTCTCGCGTGTTTCTGGGCCTTTTCCTGACACAGGGGGAAGTGCTGGAAACGGCGCAGCATTTGCTGCACATCATGCTCTGGAGTTTGTTGGTGTTCGGCTTTCAGGGCGTGTTTGGCGGTGTCATGCGTGCCAGCGGCGAGGTCATCATTCCGATGTTGATCACGATCTTCTGCATTGCGGTTGTGCAAATGGGCATGGCCTACTGGTTGGACGCCAAACTGGGGCTGGAAGGCATCTGGATGGCCATTCCGGTGGCTTATGTGTGCATGTTGATCATGCAAGGGAGCTTCTACCAAGGCGTCTGGCGCCATCGGGAAATCCGGCGCCTGGTGTGAGGCTCTCCCCGTTTGCCCGACCTTCGAACGTACAATCGGCTTTGAAGCTTGCCGGACCGTCGCTGGTGCAATCGCCGAAAGGCCGCACTGGAGGAACGTCCGGACTGCACAGGGCAGCGTAGGAGGTAACACCTCTCCACCGACCGACCCGCAAGGGTTCTAAGGTGAGGATCAGAGCAACAGAGACGAGCCGATTCAGTTCGGGTGAAACGGGCAATCTCTACGCGCAGCAATACCAAATAGGCCAGCGTTGATGTGGCTCCGCGGAGCTGGCGGGTAGGTAGCACCGAGCCGGGTGGGCGACCCCCGGCCCAGAGGAATGGCGGTCACGCGCAGCGCATTCGAAAGAAGGCGTTGCTCGCACAGAATCCGGCGTACAGGCAGGCTTCAATTTATTTCAGACGGCACCGTGGCGGCATCGCCCGGTGCTGTTTCAATGACTTGCGACTCTATGCGCCGCCGCTATCGGGAGCCCCGGGCCAGTGTGTTTCGCGAGGCATGAATCCCGTTCGTAGCGCATGCCCCCAGTCAGCTCTGCCGTTGCGCTCCGCCAGGCTCGCCATGGCATCGTGGTCGTAGGGCACGGTGAGCAGTTCGGGGTGCCATCGGCCATCGGCGCCTCGATTGGCAATCGCATACCGGGCGTCCGGGCTGCCATTCTCCACACGGTGATAGCGCGAAAGCGGCATGGGCGCGTCGTCGTCATAGGCGGGTAGGCCGACGCTGCCTGGGTTGAGCAGACACAAGGAATCACTGACTTGCCAGACTCGGGGCACATGGGTGTGGCCGCAGGCGAGGAGGCGGATGTCGTCGGAAAGGTCGCCCAGTCGTGGCGTCAGTTCGCCAGTCGAGGCCTGCCTGACGGATTCGCCTTCCGCGGTTTCCATCAGATACTCAAGGTCGCTGCGCGGGCTGCCATGGCAGATGGCCACGTCGCTGGGCAGCGCCGGCATGCGTTCGCCTTGTCGCCAGAGAAAGTCCGTCGGCTTGCCTGGCAAACCGTCCAGCCAGTGGCGGCTGGTTTTGCTCAAGGCGTCCGCCGTGAACCGGTCTGTTTCACCTTGACGTTCTCGGGTATGGGTCAAGGTCTGGCGTTCGTGGTTGCCCGCGAGATGGATCCAGCCCGTCCGCTGCATGAGAAACTGCGCCGTCTCTTCTGGCTGCAGCGGACCGCTGACGATGTCTCCGAGGTTGATGATCAGATCCGCACCGCCTCGGCATTTCAGGTCGTCTAGCACGGCCTGCAATGCCAGCAGATTGCCGTGGATGTCGGAGATAAACGCGATGCGCATGTTGCGTCCTCGACGGTAGCGATGGTCAGGCGTTGAATCCGCCCAGGCTCTGGATGTGTTCTACATGGGCCAGCATCGACCTCTTGGCCACGGGCCAGAGTCGATCAGGGACGTCGTCGTACGCGATCTTGACCCAGTCATCCATGCTGCCATCGGGCAAGGCTTGCATGGCTTTGGCCACCTTGGCTTCCCGCCTGAGCCGGTGCGCTTTCAAATGAGCAATGGCAGCATGGGCGCCCCCCTCGGGTAGCCCGTATGGGTTTTCCGGTCCGAGGCGGATGTCCCCCAACACGTGGCCGTGTGCCGGCAGAATGAAGTCGATCAAATAGGTGGCGCAAAGTTGCGTCAAGCGATCAAGCGAATCCAGGTAGTCGCCCATGTTGCCGTCTGGCGGATCAATGACCGTGGTGCTGCCGTTGAGCACGTGGTCGCCCGAGAAGAGAAGACCATCTTCCTCCAGTACCAGGCACACATGATTGGCCGCATGACCGGGTGTGTGGATGGCTTGCAGTGTGTGAACCACGGGGCCTTGCGCCGAGGTGCCTTGCAGCACCAGGCGCTCGCCGTGACCAATGGACCGGTCGGGCGTGAATTCGCTGGCCGCCCGTGCGGTGGGCGCACTGGGCAGCCCGAGAATGGGCGGGCGCGGCTTGCCCGCCGACTCGCACAGAGAGGCCAGGGAGGGGGCCCCCGGAAAATGGTCGGGGTGAGAGTGGGTGCAGACAATGCTTCGGATGTCACCGCCGGCAGCGCGCCAGATGCGGTCGATGTGCTCCGCCTCGTCAGGGCCAGGGTCGATCACGATATGGCCAGTTGCCGGGTCGCCGACGATGTAGGTATTGGTGCCGGGGCCGGTCATCACTCCAGGGTTGCCAGCGGTGAGCCTTTGCACATTGCGCGTGAGGCGCACGGGCTCCTGGTGTTGCCAGTCCAGGGCGTGATCCATCTGGCCATCAGGGCAGACAAGAGCCAGTTCGCCAAAGGGGGCATCGTCTTCCATGTACCGCACTTCTTTGCCTGCCAACGTGCCGGCACGCGGGCAACTCGTCCACAGAGGTGACTCGTCCTGAGCACAGGCGTCGAGCAGGTCCTGAACGGTGGCGAAAGGTGTGAGTCGCTCCAGAGTGCGGATGGTGGGGAAGATCATGAAGAACTGGCGCGCCTTGTACCGCTCCAGTGCATCGCAAGGTCGCACCCATACGGGCTCAAACTGCTCGGATTCGTCCGCGACCGGTTCCTGGCCCTCGGGCATGGGCGCGACGAGAAACGGCACGTCGAAACGCTTGGGCAGATCACGGTCGGTGACCCAGTGGGCGAGGATAAACACTCGCTCAGTGTCCAGCGTCCAGCCTTTGGATTCACATTGCGGAAACAGAGGTTGATCGCGGTGGAGTGCATCGACCTCTGCGGGGGTCACGGCGCTGCCGTCGCTGTGGCGAGCCAGCAAAACACCCAGCTCTTCAAAGCTTTCACGAATGGCCGCGATGGCTTGAGTCAGGTGCAGGTCGGTCTGGCCTGCGCGACGAATGGCGATGGAATGGGCCGCTTGGTCCGCTTCATCGATGCCGCCACCCGGAAACACATACGCACCAGGAGCAAAACTGGCCGAAGCGGAGCGGCGCGTCATCAACACCTCGACGCCGGGACGAGCCGGATCTGTGCTGTCGCGCAGCAGCAGGACGGTGGCAGCAGGGCGGGGGGCAGCCGCTTCGCGCGGCGTGTGAATGCGTTGGGAGTGTCTGACCATGCCGACCATTGTGCGGCAGAGTCGGTTCCCCTGCATTGAGGGTTGACGCTCACATGACAGCGTTGGCTGGAAGCATGCGGCCGCGATCAGTGGCGGTGCATATGGGGTGGAAGTGCAGTCCATTCGGCATCAAAGCCGTTGCGGTCGCGGACCGGGGCAGGTAGTTCCCCATCGATGGCTCGTTGAACGGCGACGAGCACGCTGTCGAGAACCGGTACCTGCACACTGTTCTGAACCAATGGCACCATGCCCACCAAGCCGGCGCCGCCCAAGATAATGGCGTCTACCGGGCCGACCGACAGGGCATGTTGGCATGCGCGGCCCAGCTCTCGTTGGGCCAAGGCCGAATCGGCCGCCAGTTCGGCTCCCGTCGGAACGACAGTGACGATGCTCGCGAGTCGGTCTGCCATGCCGAGGTTTTGCGCCAGACGCCTGAGCATCGGCGCCCAGCGCTCCCCACCAGTGACGATGGCAAACCGCCCAAAGGCCGCTGCGCTCAGAAAGCTGGCCTCAGCCAGGCCGGAGACGGGCGTTGCGCATGACTCTCGCAAGGCGAAAAGCCCTGGGTCGCCAAAGCACCCGATCAACACCGCATCGGGCGGTGCCTGAGGCAGAGGTGGCTCGGCCAGCGCCCTCGCCCAAGTGTCCAGGGTTGCATGGGCCGCGATGGCATAACTTGCTTCGTTGGCAATATAAGGCGCCCCGAAGGAGGCGGTGGCCACAGTGACGACCGCGCGGTCGTCTGCCAGCTTTTGCGCGTGTTCCTGCATCCTCTCGCTGACAGACTTGGAGGTGTTGGGGTTGATGATCAGCAGGTGCCTCATGATGATGTGGCGCTTCAAGCCTCTGTCAGCATCCGCGTCCAGTCGTCGGGCACGTCTTCGTCCGGCGCATTGGCAGAGTTGCGAAGTGTCGACTCCAGCGCAATGAGGTGCTTCTCCATGAGCTTTCTGGCCTCCCGGCCGTCACCCAGGCGTATTGCAGCCAGCAGTGCCCGGTGTTCGTCGCAGCCGCATGCGCCCTCCCGGTCGCCAACGGCGGATCGGACTGGGCCATAGGCCATGAGAACGAGCGACGTTCTTGAAACCAGTTTGCGCAGCATTCGCCCCAGAGTCTCTTGCCCGGCAGATTCTGCAATCAGAAGGTGAAACTCGCCTGAGAGCCGAATGGCCCGCTTGACGTCGCCTGCCATCCTCGCGGACTCCTCTTGTTGTATGCAGCGCGTCAGGGCTTGAACGGCAGACCGGGGAGCATTGGTCGCGAATCGTTCGACCAACGTAGGCTCTATCAAGCGCCGGGCTTCGAATACTTCCTCGGCTTCCTTGCGCGTGGGCTTGGCTATGGTGGCACCGCGATTGGGAATGAGCGTGACGACTTGTTCGTTTGCCAAGCGAACCAGCACTGGCCGGATGCGCGTGCGCGACACACCAAAGGCTTCGGCGAGCCGGTCTTCCACCAATTTGGTGCCCGGCACCAGTCGGTGATCCATGATGGCTGTGATGAGCTCCTGGTAGATGTGTTCGTCCGTGAAACTGGCCGCGTTACTGGCGCGTTGGGTCGCTGGCATCAGGCGGTCCCTTTCCGCTTGGACCGGCGCGCCAGAATGCTGGCCAGGCCGACT
>JBNKNN010000051.1:0-16915 GCA_050293865.1 Hydrogenophaga sp.
CGAACCGAATGACAATGCTTCACAGGTCGCCAACGACATGGATGAACTATCCGTGGCCAGCAGTGACGGCAGCACCGCCGGATCGGTGAGATTCGATCTGGACTTGCCCAGTGCCGCCGCCGACGACCTGCCATTGGGGCCTGGCCGCAGCTTCCCCGAATGGAACTGGAAACAAGGCCGCCTGGTGCCCGACCATTGCTCGGTTCAGGAGTTGCGAAGCCTGCCTTCCGAACCTCTCAACCCCAGCCTTGCTCTTCGGACCACGGCCCGGCGTGTTCGCCGGCGGATGGAGGTTCTCAGGGCGGCTCCCCAATGGCTGAGGCACCAGGCGGACGGCGAAGAGCTGGATCTGGATGCAGTGGTTCACCATGAAGTGGCTCGCATGTGCGGGGAGGTGATCACCGCCAGTCCATCCGTCTACAGGAGGCAGGCCAAGACACAACGAGACCTGGCGACGCTGCTCCTGGCCGACCTGTCCTTGTCCACCGACGCATATGCCTCGCAAACCCAGCGCGTCATCGATGTGATCCGTGACGGCCTCTATGTCTTTGGCGAATCCTTGCACGCTGCAGGTGATCCGTTCTCGATGCTCGGCTTCTCGTCGGTTCGCCGTCAGAACGTTCGGATTCATCGCATCAAGGGATTTGATGATCTGTGGGACAACGCCACACGTGACAGAGTTGGCGCCATCAAGCCCGGTTACTACACCCGCATGGGCGCGGCCATTCGCTTTGCGTCGGCACAATTGGCCCAACGCCCGGAACGACAAAAGCTGTTGCTGGTGCTCACCGATGGCAAGCCCAATGATCTGGATGTCTACGAAGGGCGCTATGGCTTGGAGGACACGCGTCATGCCGTTTCAGAAGCACGTGCGCAAGGCCTGACGCCGTTTTGCATCACGATTGATGAGGCGGCCAACGACTATCTGCCCATGCTGTTCGGGCACAGCGGCTACGCGCTGGTGCGCCAACCGCAAGATCTGGCTCAGCGTTTGACGCATGCCTATCTTCAACTGCGTCGCCAGTCCTGATCGGCTGGGCGTCAAAGGATCGTCAGGGAGGTGACTCCCTCCTGTCCTCTCCAGGGGTTACAGTGCAAGACTGTCCTTTGATGCGGACTGTCGATCACCTATGAATCTCTCCAACTTCGATCTCCCACGGTATCTGTCGATGCTCCCACTCTTTCAGGAAATGGGAGCGCCAGAACTCCAACGTCTGGCACAGGGCTGCCGGCTTCGTCAGATTGCTCGGGGCGATGATGTCTTTCGCACCGGCGAGCCTTGCAATGAGTTTCATGTGACCGTTTCGGGTCAGGTCAAACTGTTCGCCATCTCGCCGGCGGGGCAGGAAAAGATCATCGAAATCGTCGGGCCGGGCAACACGTTTGCCGAAGCGCTCATGTTCATGGAGCGCCCCTACATCATCAACGCGCAGGCACTCACGGAGACTTTGCTGCTCAGCGTCAGCCGCGACGCAGTGCTGCAGGAAATCTCCACCGATAAGAATTTCTGCATGCGCATGCTGGCGGGGCTCTCTCGCCGACTGCACGGCTTGGTCAACGACGTACAAGCCTACTCGCTGCACAGCGGGGTGGAGCGCGTCATCGGTTTTTTGCTTCGTGATGTACCGGACGATCTTCTGGCGGAAGACGCGCCGGGCGGGGCGCCCGTTCGCGTGGTTCTTCCCGTGAGCAAGGCATCCATCGCCTCCCGGCTGTCCATGACCCCAGAGTATTTTTCGCGCGTTTTGCATGAGCTGGAGTCCAAAGGACTCATCGAGATCGACAAGCGAGACATCCGCATTCCCGACTTGAAGAAGCTCTCTGCGCTGACCTGATCACGCATTCCCCTGGCGCTGCACAAGCCTGGTCGCAGCCCCGTACACTTGGGGCATGCTCATTCTCGGATTCGAATCCTCCTGCGATGAAACTGGCGTTGCCCTGGTCGACGCTGGTGTCAACGGCACGCCGCGCTTGCTGGGGCACGCCTTGCACAGCCAGATTGAAATGCACCAGGCCTACGGCGGCGTGGTACCAGAACTTGCCAGTCGTGACCATATTCGTCGCGTGTTGCCATTGACCGAATCCGTTCTGTCCCAGGCTGGCGTGGGGTTGGACGCTGTGGATGCCATTGCCTACACGCGGGGGCCCGGTCTTGCTGGTGCTTTGCTGGTGGGCTCAGGTGTTGCCTGCGCACTGGCCATGGCGCTGGACAAACCTGCCCATGGCATCCATCACCTGGAAGGGCACCTGCTGTCCCCCTTCCTCAGTGCAGACCCACCTTCTTTTCCGTTCGTGGCGTTGCTGGTCTCGGGCGGTCACAGCCAGTTGATGCAAGTCACTGGCGTGGGTCAGTACCAACTGCTTGGCGAGACCATCGACGATGCGGCAGGTGAGGCTTTCGACAAATCTGCGAAGCTCTTAGGTCTGGGCTATCCAGGTGGTCCCGCGCTTTCTCGCATGGCGCTATCGGGCGACCCGGAGAAGTACAAGTTCCCGCGGCCGCTCCTGCACAGCGGCGACCTCGACTTTTCCTTTGCGGGTCTCAAGACAGCAGTGCTGACCCAGGTCAAGCGACTGGCCAAGGTCAAGCTCGAAGGGCCGGCCACCATGCATCTGGCTGACCCGTTGACCGAGCAGGAGAAAGCCGACGTGGCGGCGGGTGTGCAAGCCGCGATTGTGGAGGTGTTGGTGCGCAAATCCATGAAAGCGCTCGAAGAGACAGGATTGGACAGGCTGGTGGTCGCGGGTGGGGTAGGTGCCAACGCCCATTTGCGCGAGCAGCTCAGTGCCGCCTGCCGTGCCAAAGGCGTGCGGGTGCACTACCCGGAGCTGCACCTGTGCACCGACAACGGGGCCATGATTGCCCTCGCCGCGGGACTTCGCGCCCAGGCCGGCCTCCTTTCAAGCGATGAAGACGCGACCCGCTACGCGTTTGACGTCAAGCCGCGTTGGCCGCTGGCTGACTTGGCCGCAAAGCCTGAAGCCTGATCCGGGGCGGGTGTCCGCAAGCGATTTCCACAAAGGTTTGCAGGTCAAATCGCAATGTTTGTAATTATGAATTATGAGCGTTGCTACAATCCCGCTCCACTCGCCAGACTTTGCTGCAATGCAGCAGTTTCTCATATTCAGACTTTGGAGATGACCGAGGCCATGACCATTTTCCGTCCTGTTCGCCGCCGCTTGTTCGCAGCCATCGCTGCCACCGTCAGCGCTTTTGCCGTGCATCCATTCGCATGGGCCACAGAGGCGCCGAAAGCCGAGCCGATCCGGATCGCCATGATCGAAGGGCTATCCGGCCCATTTGCCAATACCGGTGAAGCCGTGTTCCGCAACCTGGCCTCGGCGGCTGAGCGCATCAATGCCAGAGGGGGAGTCAGGCTGCCAGAAGGTGCTCGCCCGCTGCAGATCGAGCGTTTCGACAGCAAAGGGAAGACGGAGGAGGCGATGTCCTCGCTACAGGCAGCACTCGACAAAGATGTTCGAATCATCGTGCAAGGCAACTCGTCTGCGGTGGCCGCGGGCCTGATTGAGGCCATTGAACGTCACAACGAGCGCAAGCCTCAACAGCAACTGGTGTTCCTGAACTACTCAGCGGTCGATCCCTCACTTACCAATGAGCGATGCAGCTTCTGGCACTTCCGCTTTGATGCGCACGCCGACATGCGCATGACCGCTCTGATGAGTGTTCTGGCCGACAACAAGGATCTCAAAAAGGTCTACCTCATCGGGCAAGACTACAGCTTTGGCCGCTCGGTGGTCAATGAGGCGAAGCGCCAGTTGGCCGAAAAGCGGCCCGATATCGAAGTGGTGGGCGACGAATTGCATCCCATGGCGCGGATCAAGGATTTCGCGCCGTACGCGGCCAAGATCCGCGCCAGCGGCGCCCAGGCCATCATTACCGGCAACTGGGGCAACGACTTGACCCTTCTGGTCAAAGCAGCCAAAGAAAGTGGTTTTGAAGGCAGCTTCTATACCTTCTACGGCAACGCGCTGGGGGCACCCGCAGCCATGGGCAGTGCGGGCATCGGCAAGGTTGTGGCTGTGGCCGAGTGGTTCCCGAACCAACCTCAGGGCGAGGCACGCGCGTTCTATGAGTCGTTCAGGCAGCGCTTTCCCGATCCTGCCGACGACTATGTTCACATGCGCATGAACGTCATGGTGGAGGCACTGGCCGCTGCCATCGAGAAAGCAGGCAAGGTTGACGCCAAGGCCATTGCCTATGCGCTGGAGGGCAGCAGTGCCACCTTGTCGGGGCATACCATGCAAGTCCGTGCAGCAGACCATCAGGTCCAGCAACCCTTGGCAGTCGCTGTCATGGAGAAACAGGGTGCCGAAGGAACGCCTTTTGATGTCGAGGGGTCGGGCTATGGGTTCAAAGTTGTGCGACAGTTGACGGCACAGCAGGCAGCAATGCCGCACAGCTGTAACATGGTCAGGCCGTGATCTGACGGAGTTGGTTTGTCTCCGTCTTTGCTCGGCCATATCGCAGGGCCGTCAGGTCGTGGATCTCATGTCACAGGAAAGGCATTGCCATGAGGACAGTGGTCGAGCAGTTGCAGGAATCGCGCATCCGGGAGGTGGCCAACGAAGGCCTGGGTCGCCCGGATGTGCTCCGGTTCTGGTTCGGTGAAAGCGACGAGGTCACTCCAGCCATCATCCGTGAAGCGGCCACAGCCTCCCTGCAAGCGGGTGAGACCTTCTATGCTCACAACCTGGGCTTGCCGGAGCTGCGGCATGCCATTGCCGGCTACACCCATGTGCTCCACCCCATGCACGATACCGAGCGTTGGTTCGATCGCATCGCGGTCACGGCTGGAGGTGTCAATGGTCTGATGCTGGCTTGCCAAACCCTGGTTGAAGCGGGAGACAGAGTGGTTGGCGTCACCCCAGTGTGGCCAAACCTGATTGCGCAACCGAAAATCATGGGCGCCGACATGGTCGAGGTGGCTTTGCAACCCGTCCTGTCTGGTCCCGCGGCCGGCTCATGGCGGCTTGATATGGGCCGACTGTTGGATGCCATCACTCCTCAGACACGGCTGCTTATCGTCAATGCGCCGAACAACCCGACAGGATGGACGCTCACGCGGTCAGAGCAGCAGTGCATTCTTGACCATTGCCGTCGCACCGGAACCTGGATTCTGGCCGACGAGGTCTATGAGCGGCTGTACTATCCAAACGTTCATGAGGAGGCGCCCCACGACCCGGGGCAGGGCCGCCCCAGCCCGGATCAGTTCTCGTGGGGGGAAGCGCCCCGCGCCAGCGGCGGAGTCTGGAGACCATCATCGCCAAGCTTTCTAGACATCGCCGAGCCAGAGGACCGTCTCATCGTCATCCACAGCTTCTCGAAGAGCTTTCTCATGACGGGTTGGCGGCTGGGCTGGATGGTGCTACCAGCGGCCATCACGGCACAAGTGGGCAAGCTCATTGAGTTCAACACTTCCTGTTCCCCGGTCTTTGTCCAGCGCGGCGCCATGGCGGCTTTGCAACATGAAGAGACCATCACGCCACCCTTGATTCGGCACCTTCGTCTATGCCGGGACACCCTGTTGCCGCTGTTGAAGGACGTGCCCGGAGTGCAGGTGGCCACGCCTTTGGGAGGCATGTACGCTTTCTTCCGCCTAGAAGCGCACCCCGACTGTCTGACTGCAGCCAAGCGACTTGTCAAAGAAGCCGGTCTGGGCCTGGCGCCAGGCAGTGCCTTTGGCAATGAGGCCTCTGGGTGGATGAGGTGGTGCTTCGCCAGCCAGGACGTGTCCCGTCTGGTTCAAGGGGTGGAGCGCCTGAAAACCTGGTTGGCGCGCGGATGAACCAATAGAGGTAAGGGTCGCAAGGCCCTTCGGCTTCAGCAAGGCTTGTCTGCGACGTCCGAGTCATTCGATGCCGCATCTGCGTTCGCCGGGCCGCTCAACCCGTTTGCCAGCCAGTCAAACACCAGTCGAATGCGCCTTGAAGTGCGAAGTTCCCGGTGGGTCACCAGCCAGATCGGAAAAGTCACAGGCGGCACATCGTCCAGCACCCGAACCACGTTCCTGGTCATATCCGCAATTTCATCCATCATGACAGCGATCCCCAGGCCCTTTTGCATCAGCGCCCAGTTGGCCACCGAATGATCGGCATAACAACTGAAATTTGCCTCCGTGATAGGCAGCCCATGCTGCTGCATGTAGGCGAGATAGCTCCCTGACCTGTCTGAACCGATAAAGTCCAGCCCTGCGGCGTCCTCTGCGCTGCGTGGATGCCCGTACCTGGCCACCCACTCCTCCGATGCATAAAAGCTGGCCGTCGTCTCACGCAAAAGGCGACCGATCAGATCAGGCTCATCTGGCCGCACATGTCGAACGGCTATATCAGCCTCACGACGACGCAAATCGCTGATCGCGTTGGACGAAACCAGGTCGATGGCGACGCCCGGTGCGTGTGATCGAATATCCCGTATCAGCGGAGGCAACAAATAGGCCGCGACCGCATCGGTGGCAGACACGGAGACAGTGCCTTCCACCGCCTGTGATCGACCGGTGGCAGCCAAGCCCAGTTCGTTGGCCGCGGAACCCATTGCCTTGGCGTGCTCCAGGAGGTCAAGGCCGGTTTCCGTCAGCACCATGGATTTCCCCACCCGTTCGAACAAGGTGACCCCCAGGTCCTGCTCGATGCACGCCACTTGTCTGCTGAGGGTAGGCTGGGACAGCCCCAGCTTTCTCGCCGCGGCGGAGAGTGATCCGGTCTGGGCTGTCTCCAGAAATGCGCGCAAGTGATTCCAGTCCATGGGCCGTCGTCCGTATTGGGTGCGTTCTTATGCGTTATTGAATAACAAATCTGCAATTTATCGCAATTCCATCAAAGCTCATGCATGGATAGGATGGCAGGCAGTTGAAACCCATCGTCGCTCACGCTCTCAGCGCCGAGGAGCCGAAGAGGCCAAAGACAAAACGAGCTACCAAACGAGTTGTTCTTTGCCTGAGTCGTTCTCGTTACCTTAGATTTGGATTGAATCGATCATGCCCACCACACCTGCCATTTCCTCTTCGAACGCTCCCCTCATGGGCCCGGGCAGTGCCGAGAAGGCCGTGTTCTGGAACCGGATCGCCCGCAAGTACGCTGCAGATGCCATAGCGGACGAGGTGGGCTATGAGCGGACCCTTCAACGGGTTCGGGCGCTTCTGACTCCTTCACAGCAGGTCCTGGAAGTCGGGTGTGGAACAGGCACCACTGCGCTGCGGCTGGCGCCCGGTGTTGCCCAGATGTTGTCGACCGACGTCTCTGACGAGATGATTGCCATCGCCCGGGAAAGGCTGGCCGCACTTCCCTTGCCAAACCTGCGCTTTGCCTTGGCAGATGTGGACGCCCCTTGCAGCACAGGCGCAGGCGGCTCATTCGACACGGTGCTTGCTTTCAATGTGCTCCACCTCGTTGGCGACCTGTCCGGTGCACTGACGTCCTTGTTCGGCGCCCTGAAGCCTGGTGGGCTCTTTGTTTCCAAGACGCCCTGCGTCGGGCTGATGAACCCCTTGATCCACTGGATTGCCCTGCCTGTCATGAAAGCCCTCGGCAAGGCGCCGCCCGTTCAGGTGTTCGACGCCAATGACCTGCAGCGCGCGATTCGGCAGGCCGGGTTTGAAGTCCTGTCGGTTGAATGGCATGCCTCCAAGAGCAAGGATGTGCGTCCATTCATCGTGGCGCGCAAGCCCTTGAAGGCAGGCGTTGCTCCAGAGCCCTGACCTCGCCTGCACCTGGCCTGGCACTGCAGGGGCCCGCAGCGCCTAGGTACTTTCGCGCTCTTCGTTCTTCGTTCTTATTTCTCGTTCTGGTTTGCCTCCTTTAGCCGGGCAGGGCGGTGCTTTGCCCGAATCAGTCCCGGGTACCCATGCGGTTACGCGTATCTGTCCTTGTTTGAATTGCCACCATAGGAATTTGTCATGTCACCTCATACCGTTTGCCGGCGCACAAGCCCTCACTGGCGCGTCGGCGTTGACTTGCTTGCCACGCTTGTTCTTGGCACAGGCCTTCTCGTTGCCTGCGGTGGGGGCGGTAGCGATGACGATGGTGGCGATGGCTTTGATCGCTTTTACATGCGGGCCAACATCAACGGCCAGACGGTGGAGTACCGCCAGTTCGCCGTGGCGGCGCTGTATCCGTACCGAGGCAAAGCAGACGGACTGCTCACTGCTGGCGCGACACAAGGCAGTCAGACCTATCCATCCATGGGCATCCAACTCATCGATCCCAATGGCATCAAGTCCACGACCTATCAGGAAAGCGAGTTCGGCCCCAGTTTCCGCTACAGCCCCAAGGAAAATGAGCATTACATTTCCGGCGTTGGACGCGAAATGGACTTCAAAGTCACCATCACCGGAATATCGGATGGGATCCTGAAGGGGACCTTCAGCGGCACCATTCATGACGAAGCGTCAGAGGGCCGACGGGTTACCTGGAAGGTAACCAATGGCGCATTTGCGCTCGAGATTCGCCGTCCATGATCGCCAGCAGCAGGCCGGGCGGTGGGATTTTTGCTCATTTGCAAGGCCTCAGCTATAATCAGAGGCTGTCGTCCCATTTGGGCCGGCATCATCACGCCTGAAGCGGCTCCCCCAATCGGAGGGGTTTTCTGCCTCAGGACGCAAGTCCATCGAAGGAATCATCATGATCGAACAATCCATCAAGGCTGCTGTCATCAAAGACAACGCCCGTGGCGCCAACGACACTGGCAGCCCAGAAGTGCAAGTGGCCATCCTGACCGCTCGCATCAACGAACTGACCCCGCACTTCCAGCAGAACAAGAAAGACCATCATGGTCGCCGTGGTCTGTTGCGCATGGTCAGCCGTCGTCGCAAGCTGCTGGACTATCTCAAGTCCAAGGACGCCAACCGTTACCTGGCCCTGATCCAGAAGCTGGGCCTGCGCAAGTAATCCATACGGAGCACCTGCACACAGTCAAAACGCCTGAGTTGGTTCGCTGGCTCGGGCGCTTTTGTTTGTCGGCAGGCTTCGTGTTTCGCCGGAGAGCCTGACTGCAGATCGAAGCTGTGTCATTCCAAAGCGTTTGCCCTGCATCAGCAACGAGGGCAACTCTCTGGAATGGCATCGTTTTCTGAGTTGTCTCTCCAAAAAACGTGTGGCTTTTCCACACTTCATTCACGCCTGAATCGCCAGTGCTTGATCAAGCAGCAACGTTCGGGTCATTCGGACATTAGGAGATAACCATGACGATGTTCAACAAAGTCACCAAGACCTTCCAGTGGGGCCAGCACTCGGTCACCATGGAAACCGGCGAAATCGCTCGCCAGTCCAGCGGCGCCGTTCTGGTGGACATGGAAGGCACCGTGGTACTGGCCACCGTGGTCGCCAAAAAGGATGCCAAGCCTGGCCAGGACTTCTTTCCCCTGACGGTCGACTACATCGAGAAAACCTACGCTGCCGGCAAGATTCCTGGCAGCTTCTTCAAGCGTGAGGGCCGCCCGAGCGAACTCGAAACCCTGACCAGCCGCCTGATTGACCGCCCGATCCGCCCTCTGTTCCCGGAAGGTTTCTTCAACGAGGTTCAGGTGGTCATCCACACGGTGTCGCTCAACCCTGAGGTTGACGCCGACATCGCCGCCATGATCGGGACCAGCGCTGCACTGGCCATCAGCGGTATCCCGTTCAACGGCCCGATTGGCGCCGCTCGCGTGGGTTACGTCAACGGTGAGTTCGTCCTCAACCCCGGCCAGACCGAGCGCAAGAATTCCAAGCTCGATCTGATCGTGGCAGGTACTGAAGCTGCGGTTCTGATGGTGGAATCCGAGGCCGACCAGTTGCCGGAAGATGTGATGCTCAGCGCTGTCGTGTTCGGTCACGAGCAGGGCAACATTGCCATCAACGCCATCAACGATCTGGTGCGTGAAGCCGGCAAGCCTGAGTGGACCTGGGAAGCCCCCGTCCGCGACGAAGGCCTCATCGCCAAAGTTGAAGGCCTGGGCAAAGAGAAGCTGGTTGCCGCCTATCAAATCCGCAACAAGCAATCGCGCACGCAAGCGTGCCGCGAAGCCTATGCAGCTGTCATGGCTGGCCTGACCGAAGCCGGTGTCGAATTCGACAGCGTCAAGGTCGAAGGGCTGCTGCACGACATCGAAGCCGAAATCGTCCGTGGCCAAATTCTGGCTGGCGAGCCCCGCATTGACGGTCGGGACACCCGTACCGTTCGTCCCATCGAGATTCGCAACAGCGTGTTGCCACGCACCCACGGCTCGGCCCTGTTCACCCGCGGTGAAACCCAGGCCCTCGTGGTGGCCACGCTCGGTACCGACCGCGATGCACAGCGCATCGATGCGCTGGCCGGCGAGTTCGAAGACCGCTTCATGCTCCACTACAACATGCCTCCGTTCGCCACCGGCGAAACCGGTCGCGTGGGTAGCCCCAAGCGCCGCGAAATCGGCCACGGCCGTCTGGCCAAACGCGCTCTGATCGCCGCGCTGCCCAGCAAGGAAGACTTCCCTTACACCATTCGTGTGGTGTCCGAAATCACCGAGTCCAACGGCTCTTCCTCCATGGCATCCGTCTGTGGTGGCTGCCTGGCCTTGATGGACGCCGGTGTGCCGATGAAGGCACACGTGGCCGGTATTGCCATGGGGCTGATCAAAGACGGCAACCGTTTTGCCGTTCTGACCGACATCCTGGGTGACGAGGACCACCTCGGCGACATGGACTTCAAGGTGGCCGGTACCACCAATGGCGTGACCGCTCTGCAGATGGACATCAAAATCCAGGGCATCACCAAGGAGATCATGCAGGTCGCACTGGCCCAGGCCAAGGAAGCTCGCATGCACATCCTGGGCAAGATGCAGGAAGCCATGAGTGAGGCCAACACCGAGATCTCCAGCTTCGCTCCCCGCCTGTACACCATGAAGATCAATCCGGAGCGTATCCGCGACGTGATCGGCAAGGGTGGCGCGACCATTCGTGCACTGACGGAAGAGACCGGTACCCAGATCGATATCGCTGAAGACGGCACCATCACCATCGCATCTACTGATGGCGAAAAGGCTGCAGAGGCCAAGCGCCGTATCGAAGAGCTCACCGCGGAAGTGGAAGTGGGCAAAGTCTACGAAGGTCCGATCACCAAGATCCTGGACTTCGGTGCCTTGGTCAACCTGCTGCCAGGCAAGGATGGTCTGCTTCACATCAGCCAGATCGCTCATGAGCGCGTCGAGAAAGTGACCGACTACCTCAAGGAAGGCCAAGTGGTCAAAGTCAAGGTTCTCGAAACCGATGACAAAGGCCGCGTCAAACTGTCCATGAAGGCGCTGATCGACCGCAACGCTGCACCTGCTGCCGAACAGCAGCAACAGCAACAGCAGTAATCGGCTCAGGCCGGAAAGGTGGCGTTGGCTGCCTTTCCGTGCTTCAGCCATCGAGAGTCACAGAGGTCTTTCGTCACATGTCCATGAACGCCATTGAAATCAGCAGTTTCGGCGCACCTGAGGTGCTCCGCGTCGCTGAGCGCCCGGAGCCTGTTGCAGGAGAGGGTGAAGCGCTGATTCGCGTCAGTGCCTTTGGCATTAACCGGCCAGACGTTCTGCAGCGCGCAGGCTTCTATCCGCCTCCGCCCGGTGCCTCCGACCTTCCGGGCCTGGAAGTGTCAGGCATTATCGAAGCGGGCGACGCACAAGCGCTGGCCCAAGCAGGCCTGGCAGTGGGTGATCGGGTATGTGCCCTCGTGGCGGGCGGTGGCTATGCACAAATGTGCGTGGCGCCGGTGGCGCAATGTCTGCCTGTGCCCGACGGCCTGGACGACGTGGCCGCAGCTTCGCTGCCAGAGACCTACTTCACCGTCTGGAGCAATGTATTTGACCGCGCAAGGCTTCAGCCCGGCGAGACCCTGCTGATCCAGGGTGGCAGCAGTGGCATTGGCGTGACCGCCATTCAGTTGGGCAAGGCCTTTGGCGCACGCGTCATTGTCACTGCAGGTTCTGACGAGAAGTGCCAGGCCTGTCTGGACCTCGGAGCAGACCACGCCATCAACTACAAGTCACAAGACTTCGTGAAAGAGGCCAAGGCACTGACGGGGAGTGGCGGGGTGAACGTCATTCTCGATATGGTTGCCGGAGACTACGTCGAACGCGAGGTGGAGTGCCTGGCCGAGGATGGCCGCTTGGTCATCATCGCTGTGCAAGGCGGCGTCAAGGCCGGTTTCAATGCCGGACTGGTGCTGCGGCGCCGCCTGACAATCACCGGCTCTACATTGCGTCCACGTCCTGTTGCGTTCAAGGCGCAGATTGCACAAGCATTGCGGGACAAAGTGTGGCCCTTGTTCGCCACGGGGCAACTCAAGCCTGTGATCCACACGGTCTTGCCGGCGGCCGAGGCGGCTCAGGCCCACGCTCTGATGGAATCGAATCAGCACATCGGCAAGATCGTGCTCACCTGGTGAAAACCAGGCGTCGAGGAGAAAGAGGAAATGAAAAAACTGATTGCGGGCAACTGGAAAATGAATGGTGACCTTGCTTCCAACGAAGCGCTGGTCAAAGCCATGCTGGCTGACATCGGCTCACCTGCGTGTGATGTGGCCTTGTGCTCGCCCGCGCTGTACCTGGGGCAGCTTCAGTCGCTGCTCAAGGGCAGCCCGATCGCCTGGGGGTCGCAAGACGTATCCGCCCAGGAAAAGGGTGCCTTCACCGGCGAGATCAGTGCCACCATGCTGCGCGACTTTGGTTGCCGCTATGCCATCGTTGGTCACTCCGAGCGCCGCCAATACCACGGCGAGACGGATGAACTCGTTGCCACGAAGGCGCAGCGTGCGCTGAACGCCGGCATCACGCCCATCGTTTGCGTGGGCGAGACGCTGGAGCAGCGCGAAGCAAACGAAACCGAGGCTGTGGTCAAGCGCCAGTTGGCGGCGGTGATCCATACGGTCGGTCACTGCGTGAGCGAAATCGTCGTAGCGTACGAGCCGGTATGGGCTATCGGCACTGGCAAGACCGCCACGCCGGAGCAGGCGCAGCAGGTTCATGCCGTCTTGCGCGCCCAGATCGCGGCCGCCTCCGAGCACCCGGAGCGGGTGCAACTTCTATATGGCGGCAGCATGAATGCTGCCAATGCAGCCAGCCTTCTGTCGCAGCCAGATATCGATGGGGGTCTGATCGGTGGTGCATCGCTCAAGGCTGCTGATTTTCTGCAAATTGTTCAGGCGGCCAGCTGAAGCAGGCTGACCTCATTTCCCTACACGGAGCAAACATGAACGCTTTTATGTCCATTCTTCAGGTTGTGCAGTTGCTGGCAGCCGTTGGCATGGTCGGCCTCATCCTAATGCAGCACGGCAAGGGTGCTGATGCCGGCGCAGCCTTTGGTGGCGGTGCCGGTTCGGCCAGTCTCTTCGGCGCCACAGGCAGTGCTAACTTTCTTTCACGATCCACTGCAGTTCTGGCCACGGTGTTTCTTACGACCACGCTGGCCCTGGCGTATCTGGGCAACCAGTCGACGCCGGCTGCATCGACGGGATCGGTGCTCGAAGGCGGTCAGGCGCCCCAGCCAACGAACATCAGTGAGCCCGCTGAACCCGGCGCAGTTACTGCTCCTGCGACCGTGACACCGGAGTCTGCTCCGCAGGAGAATTCGTCCGAAACGCCTTCTGGCGCTGCGCAAATCCCTGGGCAGTGAGCACTTTCTCTTGCGTTTGGACTGTTTTCGAACGGACAGACTCGAGACGAAAAAAAATTACTGTCCAAAATGAGAGTTTGCCCAGAAATTTGCTCAGTTTCAGGGTAAACTCCTAGGTTGTCAGCAAGACCTGCACGATACCTCGCAGGTCGCTCAAAGCAGACCCTAAGCCGACGTGGTGAAATTGGTAGACACGCTATCTTGAGGGGGTAGTGGCGAAAGCTGTGCGAGTTCGAGTCTCGCCGTCGGCACCAGATTTAGCCAACGTGGCCCGCTTGTCGGGCCATGCCAGCGGAATACACACGATGAGTCTTGAGCAATACCTTCCCGTCCTGCTGTTCATATTGGTCGGGGTTGCCGTAGGCATCATTCCGCAAGTACTGGGCTTCATCCTGGGCCCCAATCGCCCGGACCCAGAAAAGAATTCTCCTTACGAATGCGGCTTCGAAGCTTTCGAAGACGCCCGCATGAAGTTCGATGTCCGCTACTACCTCGTGGCCATTCTCTTCATTCTTTTCGACCTCGAGATCGCTTTTCTGGTTCCATGGGCCGTCGCGCTGACCGACATTGGCTCCCACGGTTTCTGGTCAGGCGTGATCTTCCTTTTTGATCTGCTCGTAGGCTTCATCTACGCGTGGAAAAAAGGCGCGCTGGACTGGGAGTAACTCCCTCCGTCCTGCCCAACCTCGGGCTTCGTGCAGCTTCAGGCTGTGCGTGCACAGGAGCTGTTCATGATTGAAGGTGTTTTCAAGGAAGGCTTCGTTACCACGAGCTATGACTCCGTGGTCAACTGGGCCAAGACGGGTTCGCTGTGGCCCATGACTTTCGGCCTCGCATGCTGTGCGGTCGAGATGATGCATGCTGCCGCAGCCCGCTACGACATCGCGCGTTTTGGCGCTGAGGTCTTCCGCGCGAGTCCCCGTCAGTCGGATCTGATGATTGTTGCAGGTACGCTGTGCAACAAGATGGCGCCAGCTTTGCGCAAGGTGTACGACCAGATGGCTGAGCCCCGCTGGGTGATCTCCATGGGTTCTTGTGCCAATGGCGGTGGTTACTACCACTACAGCTACTCCGTTGTGCGCGGTTGCGACAGGATCGTTCCTGTGGATGTCTATGTGCCTGGCTGCCCTCCGACGGCAGAGGCGCTGATCTACGGCATCATCCAGCTGCAGCAGAAGATCCGCCGCACCAACACGATCGCCCGCGCCTGAGGGCGGGGCGGGGACTCAAGCGAAAGACTCCACTGGTATGAGCGAAAACGCGAGCAAAACGGCAGTGACGGCGGGTCAGATCCAGCAGGCGGTTCAAGCCGCGCTGGGCGACAAAGCCCAGTCGATCGACATCCAGCACGACGAAGTCACGGTCACCCTCAAGGTCACCGACTACTTCGACGCCATGCAGGTACTGCGCGATCATGAAGCCACCCGTTTCGAACAATTGATCGATTTGTGTGGCATCGACTACTCGGCCTATCGAGATGGCGTCTGGGAAGGCCCACGCTTTGCTGCGATCAGCCACCTGCTTTCGGTCAGCTTGAACCAGCGCTTGCGTGTACGCGTTTTTGCCGCCGACGATGACTTTCCTGTTGTGCCATCCGTGACCTCCATCTGGAATTCGGCCAACTGGTACGAGCGCGAAGCTTTTGACCTCTATGGTGTGGTCTTCGAAGGTCACAACGACCTGCGACGCATTCTGACGGACTACGGTTTCATCGGGCACCCCTTCCGCAAGGACTTCCCGCTCTCCGGCAACGTAGAAATGCGCTACGACGCCGAGCGTGCGCGTGTGGTCTACGAGCCAGTCACGATTGAGCCGCGCGAAATCACACCGCGTGTCATCCGTGAGGACAACTACGGAGGCCTGCACTGAGGGCTGGTGCCTGAGGCGGACAAGACATGGCAGAAATCAAGAACTACACCCTGAACTTCGGCCCCCAACACCCGGCGGCCCACGGTGTGCTGCGGCTGGTGCTGGAGCTGGACGGCGAGGTGGTCGAGCGCGCTGATCCGCACATCGGCCTGCTGCACCGCGCGACCGAAAAGCTGGCTGAGCACAAGACCTTTATCCAGTCGCTTCCCTACATGGATCGTCTGGACTATGTGTCCATGATGTGCAACGAGCACGCGTACTGCCTGGCCATAGAAAAGCTGCTGGGTCTGGAAGTGCCGATCCGTGCACAGTACATCCGCGTGATGTTCAGCGAAATCACCCGTCTGCTCAACCACTTGATGTGGCTGGGCTCGCACGGCAACGACTGTGGCAGTTCGACCATCCTGATCTACGCCTTCCGCGAACGCGAAGACCTGTTCGACATGTACGAGGCCGTCTCTGGCGCGCGCATGCACGCAGCGTACTTCCGTCCCGGCGGTGTGTACCGCGATTTGCCCGATTCGATGCCGCAATACACCGCCAGCAAAGTGCGCAACGCGGCTGGCGTGGCTGCTCTCAACGAGAACCGCAAGGGCTCGTTGCTGGATTTCATCGACGACTTCACGCAGCGTTTCCCCAAGTACCTGGAGGAATACCACACGCTGCTGACCGACAACCGTATCTGGAAGCAGCGCACAGTGGGCATCGGTGTGGTCACACCTGAGCGTGCCCTGAACCTGGGCATGACCGGCCCGATGCTGCGTGGTTCGGGCATCGCCTGGGATTTGCGCAAGACGCAGCCCTACGACGTCTACGACCAGATGGACTTCGACGTTCCCGTTGGCAAGACGGGCGACACCTACGATCGCTATCTCGTCCGCATGGAAGAGATGAAGCAATCCAACCGCATCATCAAGCAATGCGTGGACTGGTTGCGCGCGAATCCGGGCCCGGTCATCACCGACAACCACAAAGTGGCGCCGCCATCGCGCGAGTCGATGAAGTCGAGCATGGAAGAGCTGATCCACCACTTCAAGCTCTTTACAGAAGGTTTTCACGTGCCCGAGGGGCAAGCCTACGCCGCTGTTGAACACCCGAAGGGCGAGTTCGGCATCTATATGGTCAGCGATGGAGCGAACAAGCCCTACCGCCTGAAGATCCGGGCTCCCGGCTTTGCGCACCTGGCCACCATGGACGAAATGGCCAAAGGCCACATGCTGGCCGACGCGGTGGCGATCATTGGCACCATGGACATTGTTTTCGGAGAGATTGACCGATGAGCGCCAGTCATTCTGCAGCACCGCAAGCGGTCACGGCGATGACGCTGAGCGATGCCACCCGTGCCCGCTTTGATCGCGAAGTGGCCAAGTATCCTTCTGAGCAAAAGCAGTCAGCCGTGATGGCTTGTCTGTCCATT
>JBNKNN010000052.1:0-13449 GCA_050293865.1 Hydrogenophaga sp.
AACCAGAAGCACTGCGGCAGCCATTCGGTGTTTCATGAAAACGAGTATGCCCATGGGCCTCGATTTTGACTGCCCCGTGGATGGTAAGACGCCTGCCTGAGGGGGCAACATGTGTAACATGCTGTCAGGAATCGGAAAAACGAGGCCAAACGCGCTGTTTGCGCTGCCACAATCGGGCTTGTTACATTTTCGGGAGTTGTACCCATGCCACAAGCCAATAGCCGACCGAACAAGATTCTGGTTGTAGACGACGATGTCCGCATCCGCGACCTGCTTCGCCGCTACCTCATGCAGGAAGGCTTCGAAGTCATGCTGGCCGAAGACGGCAAGGCCTTGAATCGGGTCTTGCAGCGAGAGTCGGTCGACATGATCGTGCTCGATCTGATGATGCCCGGCGAAGACGGCCTTTCCATTTGCCGCCGTCTGCGCGCCAATGGCGATCGCACCCCTATCATCATGCTGACTGCGAAGAGCGAAGACGTAGACAGGATCGTGGGCCTGGAAGTCGGCGCTGACGACTACCTGGGCAAGCCTTTCAACCCGCGCGAACTGCTGGCCCGCATTCACGCCGTGCTGCGCCGTCGTCCGCCGGCAGAGGTCCCTGGAGCGCCGTCGCAGGAAGCCGAAACTGTCTCCTTCGGCCCGTTCGAGTTTGACCTGAGCCTGCGTACCCTGCGCAAGGATGGCCAAGACCTGCCTTTGACCACCGGCGAATTCGCCATGCTCAAGGCCCTGGTCCGTCACCCTCGCCAACCACTGTCTCGCGAGAAGCTGGCTCAACTGGCCCGAGGACGCGAGTTCGAACCTTTCGACCGAAGCCTGGATGTCCAGGTATCCCGCCTGCGCAAGTTGATTGAGGAAGATGCTGCGTCGCCTCGCTACCTGCAGACGGTGTGGGGCGTGGGCTATGTCTTCGTACCAGACGGAAACGGTTGATGTCTCTGGAGTCGCAGGTCGCGTTCGAGACGAACCCGACCCCGCTGGAGACGGCTCCAGCACCCCTGGAAGTCAGGCGACCACGCGAAGTCAGCCTGTTTTGGCGCACTTTCCTGATGTTGTCCCTGCTATTGCTGGGATGCTTCACGGCTTGGTTGCAGACTTTCAGGGCACTTGAATTCGAACCCAGGGTGCTGCAAAGCGCCCAACAGCTCGCCTCGCTAGTCAATCTGAGTCGTGCGGCGCTGGTTCACTCGGACTCGATCGCGCGCGTGTCGCTGGTCAAAACGCTCGCCGACGAGGAAGACGTCCGCATCACGCCGCGCGAGCCCGAGGACGACTACAAGCTCTACAACGAAGATTCGCTGAGCCTGAGTGTGAGCCAGGAATTGGCCAGCCGGCTCGGCCCCGGCACCATCGTCGCCCGCGAAGTCAATGGCACTACCGGTCTTTGGATCGGCTTCACCATTGATGGCGATCCGTATTGGCTGCTGACTGATCCGTCCCGAGTGCGGTTGGTCACCGGTGCCACATGGCTGATCTGGATCGGCACCGGCGCGGTGCTGTCCCTGATGGGCGCGGCGTTCATTGCGCGCCTGATCAACCGCCCGCTCAAACGGCTGTCGTTTGCGGCGGGACGCGTCCGAGAGGGCGATTTCACGGCCAGCCAACTCAGCGAAGCCGTTGCAACGGCCGAAATCCGCGAGGTGAACATTGGATTCAACCGAATGGCTCAGCGCCTGTCCAAGATCGAGCAGGATCGGGCGCTGATGCTCGCAGGCATCTCCCATGACTTGCGCACGCCCCTCGCCCGCCTTCGGCTGGAGATGGAAATGAGCGTGGCCGACGAGACCGCTCGCGAGCACATGTCAGCCGACATTGATCAAGTCACGGCGATCATCGACAAGTTCCTCGACTACGCGCGCCCCGACGAACTCAAGCCAGAGCCCATCTCGCTCAACCAAGTGGTGGATGCCGCCGTCTATGCCTTGGGAAGTGACCCCAACACTATCGTGATCACGAGTATTCCCGAAAACACGTTCGTGTACGGTGACGGTGTGGAGTTGCAACGCGTGTTCTCGAACCTGCTGGAAAACGCCCACCGATACGGCCGCGACCCCATCACGGGCGTGACACGGGTCGATATCGCTGCGCTGGCAAAAGACGACAACGTACTGATCAAATTACGCGACCATGGACAGGGCGTCCCGCAAGAATCACTCGCCCAATTGACCCAACCCTTCTTTCGTGCCGATGCATCACGCACATCAGCAAAAGGAACCGGTTTGGGGCTGGCCATTGTGGACCGTGCCATCGCGCGAATGGGTGGTCGTTTTGCCTTGACCAACAGCTCCACCGGAGGCCTGGCGGCTCATATCAAGTTGCGCAGAGCCATGCCTGACACCAACAAAAAGGCCTGACCGCAGCCGCTCCTGCTGCCAAGTGACCTGAATCCGACGCGCTCAGCCAGCCCGGACGAGCAACGCAACGGCCCTGGCCTCGATGCTCAAGCCCTCGCCCACTGGGCCTAGCTTCTCCGCCGTCTTGGCCTTGACGTTGACTTGCGATACCGGCAGTCCAAGGGTTTGCGCCACACTCTCGACCATGGCCGGAATGTGGGGCGCGAGTTTGGGTGCCTGTGCCACCACCGTGCTGTCGACATTGGCAATGTCGTAGCCTGTGGCCCGAACCCTTCTGGCAGCCTCTTGCAGCAACCGAGCGGAGTTGGCGCCTTTGAACTCGGGTGCTGTGTCTGGGAAATGGCGCCCGATATCGCCCAGAGCGGCCGCCCCCAGCAGGGCGTCGGTGATAGCGTGCAACAAGGCGTCCGCATCCGAATGTCCTAGCAGACCCATGTCGTGGGGGATGCGCACACCACCAAGTATCAAGGGTCGCCCAGGGACCAACGCATGCACATCCCAACCCTCGCCAATGCGAAACGGCATCAGCGCCGCTTGCCCAGGATTGCCAAGGGAATTGGAGTTCATTCGCGTCCTTCCAGAATGGCTTTGGCCACCAAAAAATCTTGCGGATAGGTGATCTTGAGGTTGTGTGTCCCTCCCTCAACCAGCAGCGGAAGCTGGTTTGCCAGCTCCATTGCGCTGGCTTCGTCGGTGATACCGTCGAAGTCGTTGCTCTCATGCGCAGCCAGCGCATTCCGCAGGGCTCCGATTCGGAACATTTGCGGGGTTTGCGCCAGCCACTTGTCAGAGCGGGTCAGCGTGCGAGCTGACCGTCCAACGGATTCCTGCTTCAGTGTGTCGGCCAACGGCACGGCCAACAAGCCACCAACGGCATCACCTCGGCACGCGTCGATGAGCCGCTTGACGTCAGCGGGCAGCACGAGACAACGAGCGGCATCATGCACCAGCACCCAGTCATGCTCTGATGCCCCATCGGTCAACAACGCGCTCAACCCGTTGAACACGCTTTGCGCACGGCTGGCGCCGCCCACCGGTCGCACAACAACGCGATCCGGAATGGGCTGGATGAAACCGTCTCCTTCCGAGACCACCACCAGTATGCGTTCGAGCTCGTCGACTGAGGAAAGCGCATTGAGGGTGTGCCACACCATGGGCCGACCGACCAAAACCTCGTATTGTTTGGGCCCTTGGGCTCCTGATCGACGACCAATGCCTGCGCATGGCACCAGGGCGTGGCAGCGAGCGGTGGAAGGATCGAGCGAGTCAGGCGGCATAGAGGGCATATCGAGGCTAACTGGGGAATTCTATGGCCTCTTGCCCGTCATCGGTGACGACGAGGCGCAGCCTCTAAAATGAGAGACAACACCCCCCATCTGTGCGATGGGGGGTATTTGCATTTGCCGTCAAAGAACGCGCTCTCTCACGCAATTTCCAATGCAACTGCCAAAACTCAGTCCGGGCAAGCGCTTTGCCCTTCCCAAACCCTACGGCGCGGCCGACGCACTCCTGCTGTCGCAATTGGGCCAGCGTGCGAAGTCCAGTGGCGATCTGGTCGCGATTGTTACTGCTGACGCGGCTGATGCCCAGCGTCTCATTGATGAAATGGCGTTCTTCGCACCCGAGCTGCGATGTGCGCTGTTCCCTGATTGGGAGACCCTGCCCTACGACACCTTCTCCCCGCACCAGGATTTGATCAGCGAGCGCCTGGCTACGCTCTGGAGGATTCACATCCGAAGCCACGGTGGCGATGACGTGGCAGACGTGGTGTTGGTACCCGCCACCACGGCCTTGTACCGGTTGGCGCCACCTGGTTTCCTGGCCGGCTACACCTTCCATTTCAAGGTCAAGCAGCAGCTGGACGAGGCAAGGCTCAAATCCCAGCTCACCTTGGCTGGCTACAACCATGTGTCGCAAGTGGTCAGCCCCGGCGAGTACGCGGTTCGCGGGGGGCTGATTGATCTCTTCCCCATGGGCAGCGTGGTTCCCTACAGGGTGGACTTGTTTGATAACGAAATCGACAGCATCCGCACCTTCGACCCTGACACCCAGCGCAGCCTCTACCCAGTGGATGAGGTTCGCTTGCTTCCAGGCCGCGAGTTCCCGATGGACGATGACGCACGCGCGCGCTTTCGCAGCCGCTGGCGCGAGCTGCTGGAGGGCGACCCGACCAAGAGCCGGATCTACAAGGACATGGGCAATGGCGTGGCGACGGCCGGTATTGAATACTACTTGCCACTCTTCTTCGAACAAACAGCAACGGTGTTCGACTATCTGGGTGACGATGCCACGGTCGTCCTGCACGGCGATCTGGAACAGGCGTTTCAAGGGTTCTGGCAGGACACGCAGGACCGTTACCGGCTCGTTCGCGGAGATCCGGAGCGCCCTGCACTTCCACCCGAGGCTTTGTTCCTCAGTGCCGAGCAGTTCTTCGCGCTGGGCAAGACGCACGCGCAGCTGGCTCTGAGGAGCGACGCCGCAGACGTTGCCGACAATGCTTTCGCCCAGGCACTGCCCGACATCGGCGTCAGTCGCGGGACAGAAGATCCACTCTCGCGCCTCGAGGCCCACTTGAGGCAGAGCACCAATCGGGCGCTGATTCTCGCGGAAAGCGACGGGCGCCGGGAAAGCCTGCTGGACTTTCTGGGTGCGAGCGGACTGCGCCCTCCAGCCTTCGACAGCCTGGAAGAGTTCGAGGCCAGCGATGAGCGACTCGGCATTGCCACAGCAGCGCTGGGACAGGGTTTCGTCTGGCCTGCGCAGGGACTGGAGTTCATCACCGAGACCGAGCTCTTCGCGGCCGGCCCAACAACGCGCCGGCGCAGAAAGCAGGAGCAGGTCAGCGATGTTGACGCCCTCATCAAAGACCTCTCGGAGCTGAATGTGGGTGATCCGGTGGTCCACGCAGCGCACGGTATTGGCCGCTACCGCGGCCTGATCAACATGGACATGGGGGAGAAGAACCCGGACGGCAGCCCGGCTCTTCAAGAGTTTTTGCACCTCGAGTACGCACAAGACGCGGTTCTGTATGTCCCGGTCAGTCAGTTGCACCTGATTGGACGCTACACCGGGGTCAGCGCAGACGAGGCACCTCTGCACAAGCTTGGCAGCGGCCAATGGGAAAAGGCCAAACGCAAGGCTGCAGAACAGGTGCGCGATGCAGCGGCAGAGCTGTTGAACATATACGCGCGACGTGCGGCGCGTGAGGGACATGCGTTCCGGTTCTCGGCCCAGGATTACGAGGTGTTCGCCAACGACTTCGGCTTTGACGAAACGGCCGACCAGCGCGCAGCCATCCACGCCGTTATTCAGGACATGATCAGCCCTCAACCGATGGACCGCCTGGTGTGTGGCGACGTGGGCTTTGGCAAGACCGAGGTCGCCCTGCGTGCCGCGTTCGTCGCAGTTACCGGGGGCAAGCAGGTAGCCTTTCTGGCGCCGACCACGCTGCTGGCCGAACAACATTTCCAGACCCTGATCGACCGCTTCTCCAAATGGCCCGTCAAGGTGGCGGAAATGAGCCGCTTTCGCTCACAAAAGGAAATCACCGCGGCCGCCAAGGGCCTGGAGGAAGGCACAGTCGACATCGTGGTGGGGACCCACAAACTGCTGTCGAACAAAGTGAACTTCAAGAATCTGGGCTTGCTCATCATTGACGAGGAGCACCGGTTTGGTGTCCGCCACAAAGAGGCGATGAAGCAGATGCGAGCTGAGGTGGACGTGCTCACTCTGACTGCCACACCAATTCCTCGCACCATGGGCATGGCCCTCGAAGGCTTGCGGGATCTGTCTGTGATCGCCACTGCGCCGCAGCGACGACTGGCGATCAAGACCTTTGTCCGCAATGAAGGCCAGGGCGTGATCCGAGAGGCCGTGCTGCGAGAGCTCAAACGCGGTGGACAAGCGTACTTCTTGCACAACGAAGTCGAAACGATCGAGAACCGCAAGCAGCAGCTGGAAGAGTACCTGCCCGAGGCGCGCATAGCCATCGCGCACGGCCAGATGCCGGAGCGCGAGCTGGAGCGAGTCATGCGGGATTTCGTGGCGCAGCGCTACAACATCTTGCTGTGTTCGACCATCATTGAGACCGGCATTGACGTTCCCACAGCCAACACCATCGTGATCAGCCGAGCCGACCGTTTCGGTCTGGCACAGCTACATCAGTTGCGAGGCCGTGTTGGTCGCAGCCACCACCAGGCCTATGCATACTTGTTGGTACCGGAGATCGAATCCCTGACCAAGCAAGCTCAGCAGCGTCTGGAAGCCATCCAGCAGATGGAAGAGCTGGGCAGCGGCTTCTACCTGGCCATGCACGACCTGGAAATCCGCGGCGCGGGCGAGGTGCTGGGAGACAATCAGAGCGGCAACATGATGGAGATCGGATTCCAGCTCTACAACGACATGCTGGCCGAGGCTGTCCGATCACTCAAGGCGGGCAAAGAGCCTGACTTGCTGTCTCCGATGTCCGCCACCACGGACATCAACCTGCACTCGCCCGCCCTTTTGCCTCACGACTACTGCGGCGACGTGCACCTGCGGTTGTCTTTCTACAAGAAGCTTGCCACGGCCAAGACCACAGACCATATCGATACCCTGCTTGAGGAAATCGTTGACCGCTTTGGCAAGTTGCCTCCTCAGGCACAGACCTTGATAGACGTGCACCGCCTGAGGTGCATCAGTGAGCCCTACGGCGTGATCAAAATCGATGCAGCACCCGGCGTCATCAACATCACTTTCAAGCCTAACCCTCCGGTGGAGCCAATGAAGATCATTGAACTGATACAGAAGAACCGCCACATCAAACTCGCCGGTAATGAGAAGCTGCGAATTGAGCGGGAACTGCCAGAGGTGAAAGACAGGGTGAAGCTCGTGCGGGACGTGTTGCGGTCGCTCGGTCAACCAACAGGGGCTCGAATGGCCTGACGTACCTGAGCTTTACAAAGCGTTAACAAAGCAGTGCACTAGGGTTAACACTGACATATGAGACTGGTGACACTGACCACACCAAGAGTGAGCGCACCATGACTCCGAACGTTCATCGCCCCTGGATCACCCCGTTGGTGATTGGATCCTTCGTTCTGTCCGCCGTGACCGGCGTGCTGATGTTCTTCCACCTGGACATCGGGCTGAACAAGGCGGCACATGAATGGTTGGGTTGGGCCATGGTGATCGGTGTCACCTTGCATGTGTGGCTCAACCTCCCCGCATTCAAACGCTACTTTTCGCAATCCACCGCCCGCTTCGTGATGGGCGCATTCGCCCTGGTGTTGGCGCTGAGTTTTTTCTCACTCGGCAGCGAAGGAAACAGCGATCCGAAGTGGGCTGGCCCCATTCGCGCCATGGCTGACGCGCCGGTCTCTGCGCTGGCGGCAGTGGGAGGCGTGACCACGGAAGACATGCGCCTGCGTTTGGAGGCTGCGGGCTTGCATGTGGTCAGTGACGACCAGACTGTGGCGGAGTTGGCCGGACCAGACCTTCGCGCTCAGATCAATGCGCTGACGCAGGCCATGGGTAGTGAATCTCCCTGAGCAAGCGACAGGTTCGTCAGGCCTTTGCAGGGGAGATCTTTGTCGGCGGCAACTGGCGCGCGTCCTTTTCCGCCACCCGCGAGACGTCTGTCAGCCACCGGGCGCGCATCTCAGGCGTGCTGTTGTGCACCGGACCGATGCGCGTGAAGCCTACCGGTTTGAAACCACAGAATTTCAAGGTACTGCGCACCAACTGGTTTTGAGTGGGATTGCCCTGAAGCCAACGCAGATACCAGCCGGGAGAATCCGTCGTCATGATCACTCTGGCGCTGCGGCCTGCCAACAAGCCTTCGGGCAGGCCTTTCTCGGTATAACGATAAGCCCAGTGCTTCTCCAACGTCCTGTCAAAAAAGCCCTTGAGCAGAGCCGGCACCGAGCCCCACCACAACGGTGTCACGATCACCAAATGGGAAGCTTCCTCTATCGCTGCCTGTGCCGCCTTGAGGTCTGGCTCCAATGCTTGCCTTTCGTCATACCCGACGCGCAGGATGGGATCGAACTGCATATCACGTAGTGCCAGGGTGCGAACCGCGACGCCGCCCTGTTCGCTTGCGCCTTTGGCGTAGGCAGCGGCCAAAGCGGCGCAAAGCGATGTGTGCTTGGGGTGCGCGTCGATCAACAGAATCCGGGACATGGGAACCTCGTCTGGCAATGGGAAGGAAGCGATTCGCTTACTCAAATCTTTACATCGTTAAGATTCAATTCTCGAGTATCAAATAGAATCTTTCTCATGTCAAGATCGAAAATCGACTCGGGCAAGTCGCATAAGGCCTACCACCACGGCAACCTTCGGGAAGCCCTGTTGGATGCGGGTTTTCGACTTTTGACGGACCATCCTCCGGCCTCTATCAGCCTGAGACAACTGGCCCGGGAGGCGGAGGTCAGCCATGCAGCGCCCTACCACTATTTCGAGGACCGACAAGACCTGATCCGTGCACTGGGCGCGGAAGCCATGCGGCGTTTCGTGCAAGCGCAAAAAGACGCCGCCAGGCCTGACCTGACACCCGCGGAGCGCCTGCTGGCCATGGGGTTGGCCTATGTGCACTACGCCGCACAACAACCTCATGCTTTCAGTTTGATCTTTGACCCCGCCTATTGCGAGCCTGGAAACCCGTCGGAGGACATGGCTCCGCTTATCGCTGACAACGAGGCGCTGCTCGGCCAATGCACGGCTGAAGCCCAGGCTGCCGGAGTCTTGCCTCCGGACACCGACGGATCAGCAGCGACGGCAGTGTGGGCGGCCGTACACGGACTGGCCCAACTGGTGATGGCCGGGCACTTGCACGAACAGGCAGCCGCGCCAGCCATGCGATCACTCTTGCGCATGCAGCCAGTGCCTGAGCGCGGGGAGGGATAATTCGTCCCATGACCGAAAACATGACCGAATTCGCTCCGGGACTGATGGTCCGCGGCATCACCCCACCATTGCGTCTGTCTGACTACAAACTCATCGCGTTTGACATGGATTCCACACTGATCAACATCGAGTGCGTGGATGAGATTGCCGATGCTGTGGGGCGCAAGGATGAAGTAGCGGCCATCACTGAAGCCGCTATGCGCGGTGAGATCACCGATTTCAAGGACAGCCTGCGCCGCCGCGTGGCGTTGCTGCGAGGCGTGACTGTCGCCGATATGGAGCGCGTGTTCACCGAGCGCCTGCGTCTCAACCCTGGCGCCGACACCCTGGTCAGAGCGTGCAAGGCAGCGGGCATGAAGGTTTTGCTGGTCTCTGGCGGGTTCACTTTTTTTGCGCACCGCGTGCGAGACATGCTTGAGATCGACTTCACTCGTTCCAACGTACTGGAGCTGGAGAACGGCGCCAACTGCGGACAACTCACAGGCTGGCTCGTCAACCAGAGTTGGGGGGATATCTGTGACGGCGCAGAGAAGCGCCGCACCCTGCTGGAAGTGGCATCTCTGCTCAACATAGAGCCGACACAGTGCATTGCCATGGGCGATGGCGCCAACGATCTGCCCATGATGGGTGAGGCCGGTCTTTCCGTGGCCTACTGCGCCAAACCAAAAGTTCGGGAGCAAGCCATGGTAGCCATTAATGAAGGCGGGCTGGACCGCCTGCTCGAGCTTTTTGCCTGAGGGCTTGCCCGAGGGTCCCTAATCCTCTTCGATGCTGAAGCCGCCTTCGTCCAGGTGGCGATGAGGTCCAAAGACGGCCTCCATCGCTGCGGCTTCCGCCGCTTGCCAATGCTCGAACACGGTGCGCTCGTCGACACTGAGCAACTCCGGATCCGGCTGTTCTCCATAGATGCCCACAATCCGTTGGTAGGCTTTGTGTACCGGCAACACCATTTCAGCCCCACCCAACGCGGCGTCCAGTGCTTGTCGAACCAGCCGCTCGGCTGCCTGCTGTTGCATAGATGAAGCCCCCTCAGGGGTGTACAGTCGGACCGAATAGCTCACAGCAACAAGGCTCCCATCAGCGAACATTGTCTGGGGACCCAGGGCTCACACGGTGTAGACATTGATGCTCCACATTCACTCAAAACTCTATTGTGCCAACTTGACTTGCCCGCCATGCACCGCCCTGCGACCACCAGACCCATCCCCGACAAAGAATCGATCAACGGTCTGCCCCCCTTCGCCCGCCTCGGTCTGACCCAGATCACCGTCGTCACCGACGCCTTGGCAGCCAAAGAGGCTGCCGCCGCTCTGCAGGACCACGAGGCCTGGGGATTTGACACTGAGAGCAAACCCACCTTTCGCAAAGACGAAGTCTCGGACGGACCTCATGTGCTGCAGTTGGCCACGCAAGAACACGCCTGGGTGATCCTGCTGCACGATCCGGCATGCCGCGAGGTGGCATGCGAGCTCTTGGCTGCCGCGCGGCACGTGAAAGCCGGTTTCGGGCTGGGCGACGACAAAAGACGCATCGAATCCAAACTGGGCGTGACGCCAGCCAATGTTCTGGAACTCAATGCGGTTTTTCACGAACAAGGCTATCGCAAGGACATGGGTGTCAAAGCGGCGGTCGCCGTGCTGTTTGAGCAGCGCTTCATGAAGAGCAAAAAGGCCGCCACATCCAACTGGGCCGCTGCGCGGCTGACGGAATCACAGGTACTCTACGCCGCCAATGACGCCTGGGCGGCGATCAGGGTGTATCAAGCCTTGCGCGCTGGTGCCTGATGAGTAGAGGTTTCTTCGGTCTGCGCTGACGATCCGCGCAACGGCTTGAGCAAATCGCTCAGGCCGTTGTGGTCGATCTCATGCATCAGCTGCAAAAGACGACCCAAATCACCTTTTGGAAAACCCTCGCGAGCAAACCAGTTGAGGTAATTGCCCGGGAGATCCGCGATCATGCGCCCTTTGTATTTCCCGTAGGGCATGGCCGTGCTCAGCAGACGCTGAATGTCCTCAGGTTTCATTCAGGCCACAGTGCCGTGGTCCAACCAATGGCGCACCGTCGCATTGAATTCCTCCCTGGCCTGAATCATGATCCAGTGCCCGGTAGCGAAACCTTTGGCACCACAGTTGGGCATTGCCTTGAGTGCTTCGATCCACTGTGGTGAATGAAACATGAAAGGCTTTCGCTCACCATAGAGGTACAACATGGGCACCTTGTGTCCCAGAACTTTCTCGGCTCTCGTCATGCCTTTGACGCCACCCGCCACGCCAAACCACACCACGGCATAGGGGTAGTTCATCTGCCACCCAAGTTGGTCTGGCTGACCATACCAGCCCGCCCAGCGTGCGGTTCGCCGCGTCATCGCGTTGGCGACACCAGGCAACATTCCGCCCAGCTTCCATGCGAAGGCGAGCCAAAGCTGGTATCCCACCAGTCCCATCTTCTGGGTGAAAGACAAAGAATGCAAGAAAGGCTTGGACGAAGCATCTCCAATGTCTACGCCCACCACCCGTGCCACTTTGTCGCTGTGCTTGGCTGCGAACTCGTAGCCATAAAAGCACCCCCAATCATGGACCAGCAGGTTGACCTTCTCTCCCGGGCTGAGTTCATCGGCGATCTGCGCAACCAGGGCCGTGATGTCCTTGACTGAAGTGGCCTGTGGCGGACGCTTCAAGTCGTAACCCGGAAGGTCAAAGCGGACGCAACGATAGGCGTCGGAGAGCGCAGGCACCACGCCATCCCACAGGCGATGGGAGTCAGGCCACCCGTGGAGCATGATCAGCACTGGGCCTTGCCCTTCAATGCGGACATCAACGCCCCCTATGGAGCGAACCTCAGCTTTGGCACTGTTTGTGTTCATGTGATGCATTCTTGCATGCGGGAAATGGGACGACTTGTCTCACGCTCGACTGTCGAAATGGGCCCGCGGCAGGCATGCCGGGGTCGATCAGCCTGCAGCCTTGCCAAAGAATATCCGCTTGATGGCAGCGCCCAGGCCGACAACAGCTATCAAGGCCAGCTTCCAGAATTTGACCAGCATGATGCCAAGCGTTGCCAATAGGCCCAACTTCTTGGCGGCCACGCCACCTACCAGGGCAGCCAGCCCGTAGGCAGCCACCTTGTCTGTGCTCTCGTTGAAGTCGGCATAGCGTTTGCCCTCAACGAAGCTTGTGTGGTCGAGAAGCGCATGTACCAGAGGCTTCTCTGCCTCCACACTGGCCAGGTCGGTGACCAGGTTCAGGGATAGGTAGCCTTCCCGCCCAAGCACATAGGTGTTGTAGTTGACGCCCGGACTCTCTTCCTGGGATGTCGGCACCTTGTCTCGCAATTCGGCCGACCAGACCAATCGATGGTTCATTTGCTCATAAGAAGGAGCTTGAACCCAGCCGGCCACTTCAAACTCAGGAATACCACGCTGGCGGCGCAACTCGTTGCCGGCCTCGGTGCCTTCCTTGAGCTGATCGAGCATTTCGTCGGCATCCCATTCCCTGGCATCGTCGTCTTTGATGTAGCCCGACGCCTCGTACGAAATGGTCACGAAACCGGAGAGCTCTTTCCCATAGATCATCCCGATGAGGTCGTCACCGGGCGTATTTCCCATGGCGGTGAGAAGCCTGGCGCTTTCAGACTTGGGAATGTAGATGAACTGCTCTGGCAGATCCAGTGTCCCTTGCCTGCCCAACGGTACTTGGCCAGGCCCGCGCGTGGCGACTGCCAACGCGGCCTGCTTGGCGGCGTCGTATTCAGCTTCAATCGGGTCTACATCGCCTTGGGCGAAAGAAAGTTGGGCGCACAGCAACGCGCCGACGGCCAACAGTTGCCGCCAATGCCATGAATGCATGGAGTCCTCCCTCGATGGTCTCGAGACTTAGTGGTGAAAGAGCACGATTTTACTGCCGGGACAACCCTGACAAGGGACAGCGAAAGCCGTTCGAAAGCTTTACAACGCTGCAGCGAGCTTTCGGACGCCTTGTTGAATGCGATCCGGATCCGCCGTAGCGAAACTTAGTCGCAAAGTGGCGTGATCCGGGTTGGCTGCGAAGAACGGCGTGCCAGGTACAAAGGCCACGCCTTGCTCAATGGCGCGCTGGGCAAAGTCATTGCCGTCTGCGACTTTCCCGCCTTTGCCTGTCAGACGCCCCCAGACGAACAGGCCCCCGCCGGGACGTACGAATTCCAGCGCATCACCCAACTCGCCTTCGAG
>JBNKNN010000053.1:0-3821 GCA_050293865.1 Hydrogenophaga sp.
CATTTGACCGAGGTTGATCGACCCGAGGACGCCGAACTGGTGTGGTGGTGCGACCCATCCAGCCCTACGGGCGAAGCTGAGCGTGGCAGGCGTGAGCTGAGTGCACCTTTGCCTGGGCGCGTATCCGTGCTCGACTGTGCCTACGCGCCGCTTCGGCTGGACGGCGACTCTGTGCCTGCCGAGCAAATGGACAGCGTATGGCAGCTTTGGTCGCCGAACAAGGCCTTGGGCATGACTGGTGTGCGCGGGGCCTATCTGATCGCTCCTGCAGGTGCTGAAGCGCAGGCTGAAAGGCTCTCGGCCTTGGCCCCCTCCTGGCCATTGGGCGTTCATGGTGAGACGTTGTTGCTCCAATGGTCGACTCCCGAGGTTCAGGAATGGATTGCCGCATCCAGGAACACTTTGCGTATCTGGCGAGAAGCCTTGCGCGATCATCTGAACATGGCAGGCTGGACCTGCTTGCCAACGAATACCAATTTCGTGTGTGCCATTCCGCAGCAACAGATCTGCGGTGAGAAAGCTGTGCAGTCCGGCTTTCGGCTGCGCGATGCCTCCTCCTTCGGTCTACCGGGGCACTGGCGCCTCAGCGCGCAGCCAGAAGAGGCGGTACATGCCTTGTACCGCTGGTTGATCGGCTCCGGCGCGACGCTCGGATGCGAAGCATGAACCATCCGTCGCTCGCCAGATGCGTGATGGTGCTCGGCACCACGAGTGGTGCTGGAAAGAGCTGGCTGGCTACGGCTTTGTGCCGCTATTACGCGCGGCAAGGGTTGCGGGTGGCGCCGTTCAAGGCGCAGAACATGAGCAATAACGCAAGAGTTGTTCGCGCCCAGGCTGACATTGTTGGCCCCAAAGCTGTGGAAGTTGACCACCACGCTCCCTCGCTTCGCGGCTCACTGCTCCCCGAGGGGGCTGATCAGGCCTTGGGTGGCCCGACGCCCCATCGTGCGGGTGTCGGCGATGTCCCTATTGGCGCTGAGGGCGGACTGGTGCCGATGGGTGAGATCGGTTCTGCCCAATACTTTCAGGCGCTGGCCGCTGGTGTTGAGCCCGATGTGCGGATGAACCCCTTGCTGCTCAAGCCGGAGGCGGACACGCGGAGCCAGGTGGTTTTGTTGGGGCGGGTCGATCATGAGTTGAGCCAGATGCCCTGGCGGGGACGCAGCGAAAGGGTATGGCCGCACATCTGCGACGCTCTGGATGCGTTGCGCCGGTCGTTTGATGTGGTGGTCATCGAAGGAGCCGGCTCCCCAGCCGAGATCAACTTGCATGCGAGCGATATCGTGAACATGCGAGTTGCTCGCCATGTGCAGGCAAGCTGCCTGCTCGTGACCGACATCGACCGCGGCGGCGCTTTCGCGCACTTGTACGGCACTTGGGCTCTGCTGCCCGAAGACGAGCAGGCCTTGATCAAGGGCTTTGTGTTCAACAAGTTCCGTGGCGACGCCTCGTTGCTGGCACCGGGCCCAGAGATGTTGGAGGAAAGAACTGGCGTGCCACTGGTCGCCACCTTGCCGATGTGGTGGCACCATGGTTTGCCGGAAGAGGACGGAGTCTTCGATGATCGATCGACCGCTGTTGGTGCAGTGAAGACCACGGTGGCCGTTGTGGTCTATCCGCGCATCAGCAATCTGGACGAATTCCAGCCGCTCAAAAACGTTCGTGGTTTGCGACTGGTCTGGGCGCGAACGCCCGCAGACTGCGCGGCTGCGGACTGGATCATCCTGCCAGGTTCCAAGCACACCACGGCGGACTTGGCCTGGCTGCGCAATCAAGGTCTGGACGCCGCTATCGTGCACCATGCGCAAGCGGGCAAACGAGTTTTGGGTATTTGCGGGGGATTGCAGATGCTCGGCGAAGCCTTGATCGACACGCATGGTGTGGATGGCAACGCACCGGGTCTGGGGTTGCTGCCTTTGGTGACTGCCTTTTCGCCTGTCAAGACGGTGCGCAAGAGCCACATTCGGTTTGGGCAGATCGCGGGTGAATGGTCGGCGCTGAGCGGCACGGAGGCCGTTGGGTACGAGATACATCACGGTGAGACCCAGGCGCACCCCGCGATGATCGCCGCGGGCGAGCAGGTGTTTTCGTCGGTGCCCGAACTGGCTTGGCACAATGGCGTCGGCAACGTGATGGGCATCTATGTGCACGGGCTGTTTGAAGACGAGCGCGTGATGCGAGCGCTTTTTGGCGACCGTGCACAAGTCATGGGTCAGGTGTTCGAGGGGTTGGCCGACTTTGTGGGTGAGCATTTTCGCCCCGGCTTCCTTGACGCACTGGCTCAGCAGGGAACAAGCAGTACCCCGGGAGAAGAACCACTAGGAGAAAAAAGCGAATGAGCGCTTTGACATTGAAGATTGACAGTCTTGAAAACCCTGATCTGCGAGAACGACTGCAGCACCTTATCGACAACAAAACCAAGCCGCTGGGTTCCCTGGGACGGCTAGAACGCCTGGCCGTCGACATTGGCATGGTGCTGGGCTCCGAATCGCCAGACATTCGGCAAGCGCAGATGGTGGTATTTGCCGCCGACCACGGCCTGGCAGCGAAAGGGGTGTCAGCCTATCCAAGCGACGTCACCTGGCAAATGGTGGAGAACTTTCTGTCGGGTGGTGCCGCTGTAAGCGTACTCGCACGTCAGCATGGCCTGGGTCTCACAGTGGTCGACTGTGGGGTGAACAAGGATTTCGCGCCACGCGCAGGACTATTGGTGCGCAAGGTGGCTCGTGGAACGCAAGATGCCAGCGAAGCGCCAGCCATGACGGAAGACCAATGCCGTCAGGCGATCGACAATGGCGCCGCCGTGGTTCGAGATTTGCCAGGCAATGCGTTGCTGCTGGGGGAAATGGGCATTGGCAATACCTCTGCAGCTGCGTTGCTGCTGGCACGTTTGGCCAATTTGAGCATTTCAGATTGCACAGGGGCTGGCACTGGCCTTGACGCGGAACGGGTGAACCGGAAAATTGGCATTCTTCGGCAGGTGCTGGACCGTCACGTCGGGGCCTCCGCCCCCTTGGCGGCGTTGGCTGCCATGGGTGGTTTTGAGGTTGCGTCCATGGTCGGTGCCGTCATGCAGGCGGCCTACGAGCGGCGGGTGATCGTGGTGGACGGCTTCATCGCTACGGCCGCAGTTCTCGTGGCTTCCAAGCTCCAACCGCATGTGTTGCAGCGCTGCGTATTTGCGCATCGCTCCGGTGAGCGGGGTCATGCTCTGATGCTTGCGCATTTGCGTGTCAACCCGCTGCTTGATCTGGGGCTGCGGCTCGGGGAGGGCTCAGGTGCTGCGCTGGCCTGGCCATTGCTCCAATCGGCATGTGCGTTGATGCGAGAGATGGCGTCGTTCGAATCAGCCGGTGTGTCGCGTGAGGAAGAGGACGCTGTTGCGCCTCAAGCCTAGGCAGTGGAGAGCCGTGCCTGTTCACACGAGTTCTCACGATGGGTCGCGGATCGCGATGGCCGTCTGCAAGTTGCGAAGCTCCGTAGGGTCCGTCCCCTGGCTGGATTTTCTAGCCCGTCGCGCTTGCAGGAATAGTGTGAGTAGATCCTAGATGAGTCTCACACGGCCTATTCGGCATTTTCTGCTGGCTGTCCAATTCTTCACCCGAATCCCGGTGAACGGGCGCTTGGCTGATTGGGTCGGCTTCTCGCCTCAGATGCTGCGTGCCAGCGCAGCCCACTTCCCGGGCGTGGGCTATCTTGTGGGGGGCATCACCGCCGTGGTGTATGCCTTGCTGGGCATGTATTTGCCTCCTGTGGCGGCGAGCCCTTGGGTGGCTGCCACCATGGCAGCAGCTCTGGGGGCCTACGTGACGGGTGCGTTT
>JBNKNN010000054.1:0-31583 GCA_050293865.1 Hydrogenophaga sp.
TGGCACTAGAACAAATCATATTTGGGATGCGGAATCAAGGGCATGGGCACTGAATTGCCCGCGCGGGCCGCGTCCAGGAAAGGCGCCAACTCGTTCATGTACCAAGCATTGTGCTCCTTCATGCGAGGCGTCACCTTCTGCTCCAACCAGTCCAAATGCCGCTTGGCAGCCTGAAGGTCGTTTCGCTCCAGTGCGTCAAAGTAGAACACGAGGCCATAAGAGAAGGAACTGTGAAACAGGATGTGGTCAGGTATGACACCATCCTTTTCGATGGTTGCCAAAATCGCGTCGAAACCTCTGTCCAAAGTCTTTGCAGGAAACTCATCAAGCACCTTGGTTCTGAAGTGCGCCAGGCCCTTTGGCCATTGGCCGACCACCTCTCTCAAGCAATCCGACCAGACTTTCTCGCTGGCTGTGGGGCGCAACTCCCACACACCAAAACCATTGATGCGCTTGTTCGCGTCAACCCACTCATCATCCAGGTTCGCTGTCAACTGGCCATAGAAGTGAACGCCCTTCATGCAGGTGTCCGGGCTTCGTTGCTGCCAGCGCAGCAGTTTGGCGTGCTGCATGCCCACCGTCACGTCCAGCCATTTGGCGCTCTTTGTATAGGTCGCCAGGAAAAGCAAGCGGTGCTTGACTCCGTCGTCCGACGGCGCATCGGGGTCATTGGCATACCAAAGCCATCGCCACTCGTTCTCGGCAGCGTCCACCGTCTCCCAGGCCAGTTTCCAGCCGCAGTCTTCCAGGTCCCTCCCGATGATCTTCTTCACACATTTCAGTCGCTCTCCCAAGCCACGTTCTTTCGCCAGGTCTTTCTCGAGTGCGGCATGCAGGTCGTCAACCGATTTGGCGGGCTCCAGAAGGAGACGTGCCTGGTAGGCCTGATCGAGGTTGCCTGCGTGGCGCAACTCTTCCGACAGCTTCGGCACTGGGAAGTACCTGTCTCGCTTGGGTGCGGATTTTGGCCAATCCAGTTCCAGCATGAGCGCCCGAATGGCCAGCAAGTCTTCGTTGGCTACCCAGCCTTCGAACCCGCTCTTCAAACCATCGTCCTCCCCCCAATAGCCTGCAAGGGCATGGGTGGAGAACACAGAGAACCACTGATGGCGCAACGCGGTTTGGCGATCATTGTCAGCATTCGCTGCCAGCGTGAGCATCAGCATCTTGCGCACCAACCCAACAATGCCCAGCGCTTGAGGCTCTTCGTCAGCGGGAACATAGCCGTGCAGCACGCGCCGGCGCCAGAAAACGTCCCCCACATCAAAGTACAAAAAGCTGCCGCCCTCTTCCTGTTGCGCGAACACGCGGGCCGATTCAGGATGGGCCATATTCGCAGGCAACCAGGCGCTGCGCTGGCTTTTCAGCATCGCCTGCAACTCGGGGCCATGCGAGGCAAAGTCCGGATGTTCTGACAGTGCCACGCGAAACGTGAAGCCCAGTTTCAACAGAATGTCGATCACGCGAAAGTGCGTGTAGCCCGTATCGAACTGGCTTTGAAGCCGGTACAGCGCCTTGATCAAGGCGAGCTTCTCGGCTCTCGGCCATTCGGCTTGGTTCACCAGGTGAACAGAGTCCTCTACCAAGCCTTCGATCTCGTGCATCGACATGCGTTGATCTTTCAATCACTCACACGTACATTGGCAGCCTGCATCGCGCTGCTTTGGCATCAAAAGGACGAGCAAACACCACTACCGTTTTGCAGTCGCCAGCACCACGCCAAAGAAGGCAAACGTTGACGCTGCGGTTCGGTTCACGATCAATCCACCCCGCTCTGACGTCAACCAAGAACGCGCCCGCTTGGCCAGCGCAGCATAGAGCAGGTGAATCACCACGACCAATGCGCTGTAAGTGAGCACCAAGCGGGCGAACTGCGTCGCATAGGCTTCGGTCGGATCAATGAACTGAGGAAACACCGACAGAAAGAAGAACACAGCCTTTGGGTTGGTCAACTGCAAAGCCAACCCTTCCATGAAGCGGCGAACGAAACGGGCCTCGTGGGTGGATTGCGAATGAAAGTGGAACGGCGGGGCTCGCCACAAACGCACCGCCAAGTAGATCAAGTAGGCAGCGCCAATGAGCTTGGCAATGGTAAAGGCCACCGTCGACGTGGCCAGCAGAATGCCCAGACTCGTGGCTGAGATGGCCGCCACCACCAAGGCACCGAACGCGATTCCGAAGATGCCCCCGACGGTGCCCCGAACGCCGAAACGCAATGCGTTGCTCAGCGTCATGACGACGCCCGGTCCAGGGCTCAGAACCGTGATGGCGGCCACAGCAAGAAACATGGGGTACGGGGTCATGGGTGGGCTTTCGGTTTAAGGACGAAGGTGCCGAAGTCAAAACCGGGCGTCGGCAGGCAATATGCCGTCGAATCATTTCGTTTCAGGAGCACGACTGCCGCCAAAGGAACTGGTCGACCCTAGCCAGTCTCAACGCATATTACCACTGCCACAGCGAGCCTGAAGCTCCAACAGAAACGACCTGACTTGCGCGACCTGCTCGGGACGCTTCGCGCAGCCAGCCACTTCGTCTGGCGACATCCCGACAAGAGGGACGCGCAAGAACAGGTCATTCGCAAACTGGTCGCTCACCGTTGAGAGAACCAACCGAAGCGATGCCAGCATGTCATCCCCTCGGTGCGAAGCATGAACCAACGCGATGGGCTTTCCTACCACTTCAAACCGCGAGACCAGCCAATCAATCGCATTCTTGAGGCCACCCGGAATTGCATGAACATACTCGGGACTGGAGATGATGATGGCGTCGTGGGCTGCCACTGCGTCGGCAAAATCGCGTACGGCGTCTGGCGTGCGGTCACCCTCCAGGTCTGGGGAAAAGACAGGCAGTGCGTGAAGCTCATGGAACACCGTGATATCGACGCCCCGAGGCGCCAGGTCTTTCATCGCCTGCAGCAAAGCAGTGTTTGTGGATGCTTGCCTTGCGCTTCCGGAAATGGCCAGGATGTTCATTCAAGCCTATCAACAAATCGTTTCGTATTGCACAGATGCTGGTCCGCGTCAGGCGCTCATCACCATTGCACGGGACGGTTGACGTCAAACCGCAGCCGTCGTTCAGCACTCGCGTTCGAGCAATCGAACAGCACACATGCATCGTCCACCGGAGCGCCTGCAATGCGAAGGCCCTTGCTGGTGTGTGACTGCCGACAAAGGCAAAACCGGTACTCAGATCAGCATGACTGCCCCCAAAGGACCCTCTGCACCACCTGCGCAACGGTCAGTGCGTATGGTGCTCTCTCAGGCAGAAGGCGCAGCCGTCATAGCCATGGTTGAGCGCCCAATCCTTTTCTTCCAGAAAGAGCATGTTTCCAACCCACATCTTACCGACCCACGGGCAGTTTCGTTCATGCAGTTCCATCGTGCGGGTGTTGCCAACGTAACGCCGGCGCAGGTCGGCCTCGTCCCTGACCACCGGCATCTCGGGGTCACCCATGAGGTTCAATGCGAGCCTGGTCCAGCGATGCTGGTCGCTCTCCGGATGGTGGGCCACTTGTCTTCCCCGGGCAAACCCCAGCGAGAAGCCCAGGTGGCGATGGTAGTTGGCCCAGAATCCACAAATCTGGTCAAAGAAGTCGAGCTGAAAATCACTGCTGTGCCCTTGCCATCCAGCCCGTGACAGGCCGATGTAGGCCACCGCACCTCCGCCTGACTTGATCAGGAACTGGCGCGAGATGGCTTCAGCCTTGTTGAACTCGTTCGTATAACAAGAGTCCGCGTAGACGATGGATGTACGGTTGCCATTGGTCAGCAGGTCGACCACGTGGTCGAAGTCCACCTGGCAGCATCCCCCGTACCAGCCGTGCCCCGACAGCGACACCAGGTGCGGCCCCTGGTTGAGCTCAAAGCGAATGTTCTCCACCGACAGCTCCCTCAACGTAGGCAGCATGGCCGACTCCACAGGCAGGTCGTGCTCGTGTGAATACAGCCGCCGAATGTCGTTGATCCCCGGCGAACGAGCAGCCATCAGTTCACGGAGCTTTTCCTGCACTTCAATGGAGATATCCAGCCCTTCTTCATCGATGAGGAAGCGCTCTGGCGTCAGCTCGTCGACATCGTTGCTGTAGACGGCAATCCATTCGCTTGGCCTGGGTAGCCGAAAGGGCTCCCCGTTCACCGATATCAGGTTGACCTGAATCACGTTGGGCTCGGTCGCAGCGCTGTCTTTCAAGAAGTGCCATCCTCGCCTGCCAGCGCCTGCATCGGGGTCGTAAGGAATGAGCCGGTAATCCCCAGGCATGGCTTTTGACAGCAGCTTGATCGAAAACCCTTTACCTGCAATCGGCGCATGAACCACTGCTCGTCCCTTGACGGCGTCGTAGGCATATTGCTGCGCATCCGGTGGCATCGCGTCTCCTGCGGCACGCAAGATGTTGCCCTGCCCATAGATGTCGCCCAGATGCTCAGCTGCGATCAGCATCCGATTGAAACGCCCCATTTCCTCTGGCCGATCAGCCGACTGTTCGTAGGCAATGACTTTGTCGACAAAGACATCCGCTTCAGCCGAGGTCAGCACTGGCGCTCTACCGACCAGCACATCGTCCCAATGGTCGACTCCATCGAGATTGTCCGCCCCGTACCACTGCCCGTAAAGACCGTTTCCGGTCAGGTCCCAGTCGTGCTTGCCCGGTTGGTCATACGTAGACGCGTAAAGGCTGGCGTAGTAGAGGTCGGTGGGAATGAGGTTGACATACGTGTACCACTGAACCGGCCCATTGATGACCCCGGCATCACCATCCACACGCACGAAGTCGGTTTGCATTGGGGTGAAGGTCGAGAAAGTGTCGTCCGTGGTGTGATACCAGCGCGGAGAGCTGGTGCCGTTGGGCCCTGCTGCATCGTACGGAACAATCTCTCCGGTTTTTGCAATGGTGAGAGTGTCACTGGCCGCATTCCCCACCCATGGGGCCCCGTTGCTCCAGGCGATTTGCATGCCCAGGAAGGCCCCCTTCCAGAGCGCCGAGTTGGGCAAGAGTCCATTGCCCGCACTGGCCAGGCCGAAATAGCCCATCGATCTGCACCCGCAGGCTTCCCTGACCGGCACGACGTCAATGCCGCCGCCAAGCAGGACAAAATCCGTGTCTTGGTGCCAGACGAACCATTTCAGAAAGTTTCGCAACACCTCCTGCAAGTCCCGCGCACCCGTTTTGAAATCGCCGTAGGAGCCATCCACGATATGGCTGATTCGAGCCAAGTGGGTGCGCAGGCCTCGCCCGGCCTTCCAATCCGCCAGCCGCTGAAAAGATGCCGGCAAGTCACCGACCGATGGCCCGGCACTGATGGCGCTGGCATCCCATGACGTGTCATCCGTGATGATCAGGTAGTCCACGAAACGTGGCACCGTGACGGGAACGGATCCGTCCATGGGTTCCATGACCGCATCATGCTCAGGTGTTGCCGGAATCCCGCCACGTGACGGATCGATCGCAGCCACATTCGCTGCGGCGCGGGTCTCGTGCAATCCCTCCACCCATTCGCGATTGAGCACACGGTTCCCGGCGAATGCCGACTTGCGCCAGCTCCATTCATGGCGTTCGGCTGCCCGCTTCAACCTGGGGTGGGCTTTGACCGCAGGGCGAAGTGCAAGCACCACATCCAGTTCGGTCACCAACTCCAGACGACCGAAGGCGTCAAGGCGGACCGGTCGCACGGCAATCCCTGCGATGGAGACATGTCCCTCGACCCATGTACTCAACAGCCAAGCCGTCCGCTCCTGCATGTCCCGGAACTCGGCTTCGTACAGCGCCACATCCGGCATTACCCATCGGCCCGACCGCTCGCCGCTGGCAGCCCCCCCCTCTCTCAGGTTGACTGCATGCAGCTGCCCTGGCTCATGCATGGGAGCCACCAAGGTCGCCGTGTGGGTCAGGCGTTCTCTTCGCTTCACTCGAGCGGTGACATTGGCCACCTCCAGACCATCGGGAATGGCGATCTCGACAACTCGAATGGGAACTCCAGGAGCCCCAGGTGCTTGCGTCGCACTGGCGCCCTGAAGGCGGATTTTCGTACCGTAGAGACCGTGGGAGAGCGTCACCTCAGATGGTGAGAACGTCACGCGAACGGTCATTGACTGGCTTGGCATTTCAAATGTCTTCCATGGAACGTCGACTCCCTGTCGAGACGGCAACCCACCTGACTTTCTTGCACTATTTCCTGGCAACCCGATCCATACCGACATTTGTCGCCTCAGCTACTTGATACGCCGCCAATCATTCAGTTGGCTTACTGGTACAAATGCTTGCACTTGAGAAAGAGCGCCAAGAGCGCTTTGCACCGCCGCACAAAATGTCAAAACGCTTTTCGCCACCTGTCGCAAAGTCGGGCTTCACCTTTGATTGGAGTCCATTACATGTCAAAAATCCTCATCGTGAGCTACACCCCACGCGAACACTCGAACACCCGAAAATTGCTGAGTGCCGTCACATCAGAACTTGCGTCCCACCACGAGCTGGATGTGCTTGACCTGGCAGCTACGCCCGTGCCACAACACTCTTCAGCGACAATCAACGCGCTGCTCAAACGCAATTTCGGTGGTCAGACATTGACCCCGGAGGAACAAGCCGTCCTGGATTTTCCGGACAGCATCTTGCAGCGCCTGCTCGATTGCGATCGAATCGTGCTCGCATTCCCGTTCTACAACTTCTCGGTCCCGGCGGCGGTCAAGGCCTGGCTGGACGTTGTCATTCAGAAAGGCAGGACTTTCGACATCACTGCCAGCGGCCAGTTTGTGGGGATGTGCCATGGCAAGAAGGCCTTGATCCTCATGACCAGCGGAGGTGACTATGCGCAGCTTCCAGCTCAAACCATGAATCTGGCCACGCCCCTGTTGCAGAACTGCTTTTCATTCTTGGGAGTCGAGGCCCGGTCGGTGTCAGCGTTCGGGATGGATGTGTACCCAGAGAAGACCGAGAAGATTCTGAAAGAGGCCCTGGCCGAGGCCAACGAGCACCTGGCTTGGATGGCATAACCGCGAGAGAGAGATGCACTACCTGGAACAAGTCCAATCCGCGATCGACTACATCGAAGAACACATCGAGGAAGAGCTCGATCCTGGCTTGATCGCATGCCAAGCCGGTCTCAGCCAATGGCATTTTCAGCGGATCTTCCGAGCCCTGAGCAATGAAACGCTGAAGTCCTACATCCGATCGCGCCGGCTCTCCAATGCCATGCACAAACTCGTCTCGAGCAACGAACGTGTGCTTGAAATTGCGCTGGGCGCCGGGTTTGAAACGCAGGAGAGCTTTACGCGCGCCTTCAAGAAAGCGTTTGACATGACACCCGGTGAAGCCAGAAAGCGAGACGCGCGCACCTTCCTCTATCGCAAGCTGCGAATCGACGCCGAATACCTGCAACATCTGCGAAACCACATAGTGTCGTCCGAGCCAGAGATCGTTTCCATGCCCGCCCGTTGGTTCATCGGCATGGAAACAACCTTCTTCAGCATAGACTCCGAACGGCACAACATAGCAGAGAAGCTCCCACCCCTTTGGGATGCCTTCGTGCCTCGAATGGCGGAGATTCCTTTGGCGATACAGAATCGGGCGTTCGGCATCATTGCCCAAACAGAAGAGAAAACAGACAAACTCCGCTATCTGGCGGCATGCGAAGTGCCCGACTCCGAAGGGCAAGCGCCGCCGGGAATGAAGCTGTGGTGTCTACCAGCGAGGCGATACGCCCGCTTTGTGCACAAGGGCGAAGCCACTTTGCTCAACAACACCGTCAACTACATCTATGCCAACTGGCTGATGAGCGCGCCCTACCGGCACAGCCTGGATGCCGACATCGAAGAATACGGACCGGACTTCCAGCCGGGTTCGCCAGATTCGATCATCACCTACGCCATTCCACTGGCAGACGACGCGGCCGCATAGGTGAAGGTGAGGGCATCCTCCAGACAGCTATGTCTCAACGAGAAAGCACTGGCTTCTTTTTCGCTTCGAACTCCCCCTGGGTTATGACGCCTTTGAACATCAACGCTTTAACGTTGAAGGTGAGAGGCAGGAAACGGCGCCACCGATTTAACCGAAGCACACGGAACGGAACCGCCGTTGACCGTCCGCTCGACTGCCGGGTTGGGCTGACTAATCCCAGTCGATCCATTTTCTGGACTCTGAATCAAACGTGTGCTTATTGAAGACGAACGTATAGCAAGTCAACTTGTAGCTCTTCTCGGAATCAGCTCGCCAATACTGTACTTTTCTATTGGGATCAGGGCACAGTGGAACTGGACTGACAAGTTCCGCAAGGGAGCCAGGATACTTGCCGTGCTTCAAAAAGTAGCCATCTAGAGCGACAACTACTGGTTGAAAAGTTGCTTCCGTTCAATGCGTATTAAACGCACAGCCGACTGGCCCTGATACAGCCAATAAAACACAGCTTCCGTAGGCCACAAATTTTCTCGCGATATTTCCCGTGCTTGAATTTCTAAGCCGATTCACCGTAGCCACGGTAGCGGCTGGAATGGCAACACACGCGACCAAGAAAGCATAGTTGACGTCGGAGAAGGAAAGTGCCATCGCGAGTACCGCGAGAAAAACCAAGCACCAGTCAGCAATTGGACTTATGAGTTTCCGGGCACTGTTCGATGACATAGAGGCCGAACTTAGATTTAGACGGCAAAACGTCGGATACCCACAATGCTTGCCGTTAAACAAAGTCATGCGAGAACGAGAAAAGTCTTTTAAAGTCACACCCGTAGCGCATCTACTTGAGTGACTGAACAGGTATAACAAAACCGACAAACCCGACTGGCTCCTCCCGAGCCGGCTCGGTGGCTGATTCGCATCGCAATTTTCCTCTTTTTTTCTTTTTAAGCGAATGCAGGCTCAGCGTCAGCTTACAGCTAGGCCCCGACACCGTCCACTGTCCTTGCCTCGCCCGTTGTGTCAACGCAATGCCCCCATGTTCTGACCCACGAGACCCTCCTTTTCATTTCGGTCACGTTGGGGCTGAGGGATAAGGCAAAACATGCACACAATGCCTCATGGAGAGAACAGGGAACCCAGTTCAACTTGCCCGACCCCAAGACAGTAGACGAGTGAAGGCACGCCATATGGGCATCGAGGATCTTTCGAAACGCACCACGCCCAGTCGACGATGTCCACATCGGCCAACATGCGGAGCTCGTCGCCGCGTTCAAACTTGATACGCAGGCTGCCGTCCTCATCAATGTCGCATCGTTTCACGCTCTCCCTCATCAACGCGCCCAGGCAGGTCAACACTGGTACGTTCTCCTTCGCATCGCATCCTTCAAGCAAGCGTGGGAACGAGCTGTTGATCAAATCGCGAAGCTTGCGCTCTGTTGATACTTCGATTTTCACCGCGGTAAGCCACCAGTCGTTGGAAAACCGGAGCGCCCAATAGTCCCCAACCCGAAGTTCAAGAATGAAGGTATCGCTCAGTGTCTCGCGCAAACACTCTCTCGCCAAATCTCCAGTGGATTTCATGTAAAGATGCATTTAAAAATGCCCGGGGTCATATGCCGTCTTTTTCCTGGTACAGGTAAAAGGGCAAGAGGCAAGGCCTGACCCTCAAGGCTCACTTTTACAGGCCTTCTCCCGCGTTGAGCAGATACAGCACGCAGACAAGCATGAAATGCATGCCCAGCCACACACCGGTCTGAGCAATCCAATAGGCTGAGTAGCCAGCTATCCATTTCTGCATGGTGAGCACTTATGAAAGTTCCTCATTCAACACGGTCCGCCAAACGGCCGAACAACTTGACCGAATGTCCGCTCCACCGAATTTCTTTGCTTCGCGGCCTGTACTAGGTATTTGCCTCCACCAGACCCACGGCGTACTTGCCTTTCTCGACCCAAAGCTTGCCGCCGCCAAAGATTCGCATCACTTCTATGACATAGCCTTTTTCGTGCTCTATGACTCTGGCGGCGTTTCGCGCATGGACGCCGTTGATACAAGCACTACCCCACTGAGAAGCGCCAACTTGTGCGCCAGCAGTGCCTTCAACTGGCACTGCATGTTGCATGCGGCTCTTGCGCTTCAGGCGTCGGACAACCAGAAGCCAGATGACTGCCAGCAGGCACAGGAGCACGATCGGGAGGAACGGAAGGTCAGCAATGCTCATGCAGTTCACTCACAAAAAGGGCAAGGGAAACCTCGGAGGCCAGTCTAAGATTTCCAAAGCTGCGATTGGATTGCTCGGAACTTGGCGCATGGCCCCGTTGGTTCATTCCCGGCGGAATCATCGACCAATTACACCATTCCAATGGCAGGTGACCCGCAGGATTGAGCCCTGTCGCCCATGTCCATTCAATCCCATGGTCAGGGTCAATGGCAAAGGTCGTGGAACTGCCCCACGATGTCCATGAATACCCAGACGTCACCCTTTGAGTAAGTATCGGGCTCGCCCGATCCACCCAGGAAGGGGTAGGGACGCGGAATATAGACCTCTCCCCACTGAACAGGGCCCACCACCTTCTCGATGGCAGCCACGTGTTCCGGCTGCAGAACGTAGCTTTCGAAGCCCGGCTCTTTCAGCAAACTGGCTTCAAAGGCCGCCAGGCTGTCGAACTTGCCATAAGCCTTGGCCCCTCTGTGGAACGGGTGGAGCACGATGTATTCCTGATCTTTGCTGGAGCGCATGAAGAAGTGCCCTTGCACGGAATACCCCACCACTTCGTCAAACTTTTTGAAATGGGGCGCCCAGCATGCAATCACCTCAGCCGACGGCAAAGGCTTGGGTGCCAAGAAGTACAAAGGCCCAGCCCAAGCGCCAACACCTGCCAGGGTAAGGCACGCTGCCGAGATCAGTTTGCGCATGGATGGATTCATCATAGAAGTGAGAGAAACGTGAATGAAAGTTAAGCCGACTCGCCGCAATCGGGATCGGGCTCACGATGCCGCTCACGCGCAGGCGGCGGTGAATCACCAGGCTTCACCCGCCCAAGACCCCAAGAAAAGCTCTATGAACACAACACCGTCCCTCTCCCGCACAAGCTCAAAGGATTCGAGAAATCGGTGGTGTGTGTCCCCTGTGAGCCTGATGATCTCATTCGCTTCGAAACACAGATCACGCCACGTGGGATCAAGCCTCTCCTTTCCTCTGCACGCCTTACCCGGGTGCCAGACATCAGGACTCTCGACAACGACCACGCGGCCTTTGATAGCCACCTTGTCGAGGTTGTTGACCGGGAGGTTCTTTGCATCCAGTTCGTACGCGCTGAAAACCACGACGCACTCCCATTGTATTCGCGAACAGGCATCTTCGACGATCGCATCGTGTCGCCTGTCCCACTCCTTGTCTGCAGGGGTTGATTGCGCCTGCGCTGTCAGCGCCAAAAGAAGCGTTGAGATACAAGCGCTGATTCTCATTGTCTTCATAGTCGGCGTGGCATTTTGGTGACGGGACTTATGTGATGTCTCTCGATTTTTGGCTTGACGCAAGAGGCAAGACCTGACGCTCAAGGCAGAGAATCCAGGCTGTCATACCCATGTTTTGGGCGCCTGATGTGCGCGACACTGCGCGAGCGAAGTTGATGGACGGCCAAGGCCCGCTTGAATTCACCTCAAACGCAAGCCATCAGTGTTTGGCCACATTCGCAGAACTGGAAAATTCCTGCGCAAGAACTAGCGAGATCACTTGCGCCTTGCGTTCGAGAATCTGCGGCGGGAATTCATACGCGGCCATATCAAACACATCTCTCTCCAAGCCTGGTGGCGGCGGATAGCCCGCCTGGACATCGAACCGAACCGCCTCGATGAGCGTCAAGAGGTTGCCCCAATCTTCAATGGCCACTGGCTTCGCCCCTTGCACCTCTAGAAACACCTGAGCATTGTGAAACCAGAAATCCAGATCCTCAATCGGCTCTCCCAACTCGAGGTACTTTTGACGAAACCCTTGCTCAAATCGAAACCCGAGCACTTCGTCGATGAAGTCAACACGCGGATCCATAGTGACTACCAGATAGCAGCATTGGGCCAGAAGAAAGGGCAGAGAACCGCTTGTTGCGCAAATGTGCAACGCATCACAGACGCATCCCCAGCCAGATGACGGATTCTGTGGATGCGGCCACCACCGGCGAGAGGAAGCGATCCCAGAGCCGGCCTGGCGTCACATGCGCTGCAGACCGGTCATGGTGCTCTTGCTCCTCGTCGAAAATTGCCCTGACGGCCGCCGCCGCAGCTTCGTCGGTGGATCGCAGCACTTCGAGTTGGTGCGCCAAGTGCCGGAGTACCACTCGCTCCACGGCGACCGTCGTGACCGCAATGGCACTGCGGCCCAGCAACGCACTGAAGAATCCGAGCACAAAGCCGCCAATTCCACACAGATGATAGCTGCGGCAACTGCGCACACCGCGTCGCTGAAGCTCCGACTGAAACAGGGCACGATGCCTGCGCTCGTGCGCCTGGAATTCAGCCAACTCTGGCAGAAGCTCACGTGCAATGAATCGCGCGATCAGTAGTTGCCCAGCGTAGATGTTTACCGCTCCATGCTCACCTGCATGATTGACCTTGAGGACTCTTTCAGCGAAGCCATCCGCTTTTCGACATGAAGCTTTTGTCATGGGTGCTGCCTTTGTGTGTTCCGGTGGGTAAGCCTGATGTTCTTCATGCCGTTGCAAGCGTCACGACTTCAGGGATAGGTCTTGTGCTTTTTCCCTTGACGCAGGGACTGAGGCAAAAGGCAAGACATGACCCTGGACTCTCATGACATACGCACAACGGTGCGTGATTCAGTAGCCGATTCCCTTCGACGGAATAGCCACCACCTGCCACTCATCTTCATAAATAGCGGAGCCCAAATGAGTAGCCTTGAGAACCGCGATGTGCAGACCATGCAATTCCAGAATGCGCTTTAGGCCCCACATCTTGGAGATGGCTTCGACGGCGCCAGGCTTGAACCAACTGATCGCCCTGCGGCTCTCCGCATTTTTTCAACACCTGGGGAACCTCCAAATTTTCATTGAACCATACCAGACAGGTACGCAGTTGCTCATGCTCTTCAACGGACAAGTCTCCTTCGTCGCGAAGCCGATGAGCTGCGACCAAGACTCCCGTTCTGGATCCGGAATCGGTGTCTCTCGCCAGAATGCTGAACCGTATGTACATGGCCGCGCTCAGATTGGCGCCTCACTGTTCGTCTTCGCGGCGCAGAGGCGAGTGTGTCCAATCAAACGCAGCCAAAACAGCCTTGGCCTGCGCGTCGAACTCGCCGCGGTATTCATGCACATGGGCGCCCAGCACGGGCAAGGGCCCTTCTGAAAAGCCTCTGGCGCGGAGCACAGCCTCGAAGCCTTCCACTGGGCCGTAAGCAAAGAGTTGATTGTGCCGGTCCCACACGAGCGTGGCCTGCGACGACGGCGAGTGCACCCAGAAATCGAAACGCGCATCCGCACCCAGGTACTCTCTGAATCTGTTCACGAAGTCTTCCGCCTCCTCTGCTGACACTGACGGGCTCTGATACCGGCCTGGCTCGCCTTCGCCGCGCGGCGTGTGCAGGATGTAGAGAAGGAAGAACGGCGCCTCCATCTCTGTCGTCAGCGCCAGCAACAGCCCCGCATCGCCACCAGGAACACAAGATGTCAGTCGTTCGGCGTCCCCAGCGATGGTCTGGCGACAGAACACAGCGGGCGTTTCCAAAGGCACGACTTTGCCTTCGACAAGGTGAGCGATTTTCAGCAAGTCATTCATCCTAGGTATGGAACTGACGTTCCCCTAACCGCTCTCATGCAGCACTCGCACCACAATGAGGGCACGCGTCTGGGACAAGCACGCTGGAGAACACGACAAACACTTTCGCTTCCATGTGCCTCTGCGGCAACCGCATATAGGATTCACCACACTGGTGACAACACATCGAAGCGATGTACTGCCCGTAGAGGACCAGGGCTGGAAGAAGGGCGAAAAGGAAGACAGCAATGGACAACCACTGCGACCATCCATTCGAAAAAACGAAGGCCGCAACCACCAGGGCATTGATGGCCAAGTTTGCAATCCACCTCTTTCGGCGGGTATAGGTTCGGGTCATTGCAAAAACTGAAGTGCAGAAGTTGAGGCTTGAGGATCCGGCTCGAATGGCACAACGCTGTGAGGCGCGGTAGTCGAAGCCGAAGCCCACCTCCATCCTCCAACGGAGACTCACAAAGTCAAAGGTTCAGCGCCTTTGCTTCGCCCACCAGATCGTCGTTGTCGGGCCGGACCTCAATCTCGTTGTTCACATCTACCACAGGCAGCAGGTAGCGCCGGGTACTGACACCCTGGCCTCGCATTCGTTCGTGCAAAACGCTGGCAACACTCGGATCGTCGACGTCGAAATACTCGTAGACCACTCCGGCCTCGTCCAACCGGGCCAGCGTGGCCTGGGTAAATCCGCACGTGTCGCGCCCGTACACGGCCACGTATGGCGTTTCGTGAAGTGGCGGAACCGACGCCATCTTGTAGTGCTGGTAGCCCTTGAAGAGACCAACCCCCACCAACAACAGCAAAACAACGTTCTTCACCCGGATTCCTCCCAATTTTTCAGTTGCCCCAACCGGCCAGCTCAACATCGGCCTTTCCAACCTCTAATGGGTCGACTGGGGGAAGATACGAGGTCTTGTGTTTTCCCCCCTCGGCGTTTGAGTTGGGGCAAAAGACAAGACCTGCCCCTCGAAACCTGCCGACCCAGGGCAATCGGTGCAAGGCCCCCTCAGAACGTGGGCTTGCTCGTCGCCTTCTTGTTCATGAATTCAATGACTGCTCGCCGATAGCTTGGATCTTCCATCTGCAGCGTCGTGCTGGCCAGGGACAGCTTCGGCCCCACGAATTCGAAACACCCAAACCCCGGATTTTCGTGCGGATGAAGACACCATTGAGATTGGGCAGGAATGGTTCCATTGGAGGGTTCACCGTACTTTTCAGTGGCCATCTGCTTCATTGCGACAGCATTATCAGGCGTCCACGGCTGCTCATAGGTCACCATGCTCACTGCCAGCTTTCGCTTCGGGTCATAGGGCACGTTCGCTTCAAAGTGAACCCGCACAATCGCGCCAGGCGTCTTCACGATGAAGTAAAGCGGCTCCTTGGTTTTGGTCACCACGTTCAGCTGCGGGAATTTATCGAACTCAACCGATCTTTTGGACAGCCCCAGTTTCTTGGTAATAGCTGCTGCAGCTTCAATTGGCGTCATGCCGAGTTGAATGCCTGCAATGTCCATCCGCTGAACATCGACTGAGTTTGGTGCGCCCCAGCAAAGACTTGCTGAGAAAAGCGCTATTACACCAATGTATTTGATATCTCTCTTCATACATCCTCCCGATGTGAAAATTTCCATCCTTCGAATGCCGGCTACTGCGCTCGCTCCGCCACAAGAGGGGCAAGTGCGGGGTTCGAGAGACAGGTCTTGAAGTTAGCTCTTACGCCAATCAAGACTGGCTCGCACCCGAGCAAGTGCTCATGGACTGCATGGCGGTCATGCCAACTCCAAAGCTAAAGGCGGTTGGAGATCTCAAGAGCTTCATCCTACGAACAGTGTTGGGTCAGGTCCTTCGTTGTGCCCGGCGAATTCAAGGCACACGCAAAAGCAAAGGTCTGTATCTCATACCTTCCACCTCTGCCAACCTCTCGCCACCTTCAATCAGCGCTGAACAGTTGCGAGCGCAACGCCTCGACAAACGCCGATGCCTTTTGACGGTGCCAAGGCCAGCCTTTCGCTGCATTGAGGTCGCGACCAGCCGTGTTGACCACAACACTGGGCGATCCCCATAAGAGGACGAAGGCCAGCGCCAAAAAGGCAAGCCCAAAAGCCTTCGCTCCTCCGGTCGCACCCAGAAGCCCGATACCAAGCAGCAAAAGGAACAATCCGCCGATGATGCTTCGAGAGATGTCAAGCCGGACTGAGGTGACGTGCTGCAGCGGGATATCCTCGCGGGAACCACCGCTCAGCCAACCTTTGTTGCGGTAGTAGACGACGCGCCTATTTGTGACAGTCCCGAATTCGTTTTCGACAAACGTGGCTTCGGGTTGCTTTGCAACCTCACTCATGTTTTCCTCCTGGTCTTTTTGCGAAAGCAGCGCTGACTTTACACCCCCGTTCGAGAGAACCGATGCGTACCACTTCGGATTCACGCAACCCTCAACAAACACGCAACAACTGCAAGCTGCGGAAACGTGGCGACACCAATCCCACCCCCTTCACCCCACCTCGACCGTCAACAGCCTCTGCACCAACGAATGCTGAACCCGCCTCGCCTTGCCAACGGCAAGGAAGTGTTCTTCCACGCCTTCACAGGGCGCGACCCATTGCAGGCCGTAGGTCTGGCGCAGTTGCTCACGCATGCGCACGGGTGCGGGCAGCAGCACCATGCCCGCCGCAGCAAAGGTGGTGATCAGGCCACTGTCTTCAAACTCGCCCACCGGCATGGATGCGCACCGGTCAACCTCTTCAACGGATGTCGTGAAATCAGCCGTGCGCCGTGAGGCGTTGGGTCGCGATGCCAAGCCCTTGGTGTAGAGCCAGCACATGGGTTGAGGCACAAGGCGAAACCTGATCCTCAATGGCATTCAGAGAAGCAGATCGGCATGGGGTGCAGGCTCATCGAGCTGCATCTTCTGCGGCCTCAGCATCTGCGACTGCATCCCTTGGATCGAACAGCAGTCCGTCATCTTCAGGATGGCCCAGGATGGCCTCGACTTCCTCTTCAAAGATTTGACTCTGTCTCCGAACTTCAAGCCAAGCCTTCGAAACGATGGCGAGGACCACGCCAAACAATGTCGCCAGACCAATCAACGGCATGACCGGCACACCTAGAGCTCCGTAGAGCTTCTGGCTGACGGCAGCTCCAATGCATAGAGCCACGACAAACCCGAGGCCGCACATGGCGTACCCTAACCATCTTCTCAGCTTGACGCTTGCAGCATGCGCCACCGCCAAGTCATGTAACGCGGCTTCGTCACTATCGACCATTTTCCCTCCCTCGCAGCCATGGCTTCATACATTCTCCGACAGCATGACGGGATCACCGATCATTGCAGTACGCCCTTCCTGGTCTTGGGAGTATGGGCTATGACGTTGAGAGCGCGTCATTCTGAGGTGGAAGCGGCAGCACCATCACAATCTGCCCTGAATTCGTTGGCGATAGCAGCGCGAATGGATTGGCAGGGATTCGAACCGAAGACAAGTGAAAAGGCCCTGGCGTTCGAGGACAAGGAGAACGAAAACAGGCAAGACGCCCAGGAAGGAGTCGACTATGGACCAGCGCAACCATCCCACCGAGACGCAACAAGGCAGTTCTCAGAATCCTTCGCGTCCATGCATCACCCTTCTATTCGGTCGACAAACTCAATACCGCCCAGGCGTCCGCCTTTCAGAACATCGATGACCACCATGCCCAGCGCTTCGTGCTTGAGCACGACAGAGGTCTCGAACTGCCATTCGGAATTCGGCTGATTTGGATTGCGGCGGGAAACATAGCCAACGTAGGCCGTGCTCTCCCATTGCCCCGCATCGCACTTGCCGAGCGCATCGGGCAACCACGGAAACTCTGGCGCCTGCTCCTTCGCGGCAGCGACCAGCATGCTCGGCTCAAAGCTATCCCTGAAGTCTTTCATTGCTCCGACATCGATCTTTAAGAGACCCAGTTTGAACCTCAGGCGCCGCCACAGGCAGCCTGACGGATCGAACTGTTTGACGACACCATAACACTTGAAATGGTCGGACTGAACGGATTCTCGGTTTCTCGCGCAGGTCCTCTCGAATGACGGCCTGAGGCCCAAAGCGCGAGGACTACCTGGAGACTATTGATCAGACGCAGTGGACTCATCACGAATGTCGAACTCAGCACCAAGTTGTTATCGAAACATGGACAGGAGAGGTGCGGACGTTTCGTCAAAGTTCGCTCGCTCAATCTCAGGCCGCGGCGATGAATCGGAGGGAGAGCCACAGTCCAGCGACGCGTCGAGCCACGCTATGAAATGGACGGCATTTCTCGGGAGGCCCGAGATCCTGCACCTGCACTGGGCAACCAAACTTCTCAAGCGCTGAATCGTTGCCAAACCACAGGAAGACGCCGGAGCCGGAGACAAAGAAGTAGCCAGACATGTCGCGCGTCATGACTTATGGGGCTCAGCCGTTGGAGGGCCGCCTCCGGCGACGGGTTGATCGTCCCATAGGCAGGGTTCTCCAGCAAGACTGTCCATCCATTCATGAAGCCTGAAATCCCTGCGTTCCAGCTCTTCCATGAACGCGCGAAAGCTCGGCGCAGCGACTGCGGCCTCCTGGCTGGATCGCGAGAAAAAGAGTATGTCTCCCACGTCGAGCGAGTAGCCGTAGAAGTTCCCAAGGTCGTCTTGAGCGAAGAAGACCGCGCTTTTTCGGTGACCGAACGCTACACGTGAGAACCACTCTTGACGAAAACTCAGCGTCTCATCGACGTCCCCAAACCCGACAGCGAGGAGCCACTCCTTCATGTCGTCAGGAATGGATGCGCCAACGCTCTTTTCGATCTGTGCGAACGAAAAGGCGCCGACAGGCTCGTGAAACTCAAACAGCGGTCGCGTCTTGAACCAGCGCTTGCGGTTCTTGCTGAGGAGTCGAGCTACGAGGTCGTGCATGGCGGGATTGGTACTCCTGGCGCGAAGCTCGAAGTCTTTGCAAACAGGCGGCTGAGTCGGCTGCTGGAGCTTTCGTCGTCTTTGTTTGGCCGTTTCACGTCAACCGCGCACCCCAGCCAATCGCACTCGTGCCCCGCCCGAGCTGCGTGGGGCCAAGCGTTCGCTTCGGCGCTTGATGGCTTCCCAGGAGCAGCGAAAGAAGAAGCACGTTTGCACGCCACCTCAGGATGTCTTGAGACCTGCGAGGTGCGTGGCAGCCATGGACGGCAAAAACTCGATGATTTCGTACTCGGCAATGCGCTCACGATTGAATGGGTCGTTCCGAACGATAATTTCGATCTCCTCCCTTGTTTCCGCCCTGGAAAGAATGACTCCGCCAGTGCGTGGTTCCTTGCGCCCAGACAACAGGAAGTGACCGGAAGCATAGTGGCGCTCCAGAAATTCTCGGTGCTCTCCGACAAACCGATCAACCTCAGATAGTGGCTTGATGTAACTTAGCAATATGACAAACACGCGACCATTCCTCATGCGTGGGTTGATGTGAGACTTGGCGTTCGCACGCCTACCGACTATGCCCTGCGGAGGTCAAAAACCGCCCGCGCTGGATGGCGTGGCTAATCGGCGGCCCTGAGAATTGGCTGAACGTCGGCATAGACCTTGTTGTACCCCGGGTCGTCCGGAAACACGCCTGCGCCATCAGGCCAAATCACCTGAACGGCCGGAAATGGGCCTTCGTAGTAGCCGAGCGCGAAACCGAAGTACCGACTTAGCGCTGCTTCGTGAAGGGGCACCATTTTGATACCGAACTTTCCCCCGACGTCCGGAAGGTACGCCGGCAAGGAAAAGCTGGCACCTTCGTCGACTTTGCGCGCAACGGCGTTGAGGATATTCGCCATCACCTGGCCGGGAAGACCAAAGATGATGAGCTCAGCGTGTCGATGGCGCTCCCAAAGGCCTACTGTGTATGCAAAAGGAGGATCTTCGTCGCCCACGAAAACAACAGAGCAACCATGACACTCAATGTCTCGACGGACGTTATCGACAAACTGGGACATGACTGACAGGCCTTTCTGACGTCTTTGACAGGCGCGAATCAACCGGGGCGGATTTTGCGAACGCGCGCAGCGCAATGCCCAGAAGCCGCGAAGACCTAGGCACCCTCTGCAAAACCTGCGCCGCGCGCGCCGTGCGCTGTGGGCTGTGCGGGTTGAAGCGCGAGGCGCATGTTACTGACAGGACGAGCAAGACAGGGCGCTTCACGGCATCTCTCCCGCCAAGAGCGGCTGGTTGGAGCGGAACCACTCGCCGGCCTCAGGATCCCACGGCCATATGCCGGAGGTGCTCGGCCAGATGAGTTGTACCGCCTCATAGTCGAGACCGCCGTGGAGCCAATTGGCTGAGCGCATGTACTCCTTGCGATGTTCGCGGCTCACCGGGCCGAACTGGACGGCGAAACCCTCGAGAAAGCCGAGGTAGAGCTCACCGGCAACGAAGCGCTCGCCCTTTCTTACCCGGTCGTTGTACTCGTTGACGAGCCAATGGCCCATCTCCGGCTTCAGGCCGAACACGATCAGCTCGGGCGCGCCGGCGCTCTTGGCGATGCCAATGGAATAGGAGAACGGCGGTTCGCTCCCTTCCGGATCAAACACGGACGTGACACTGCAGCCGTACGTCTCGATGTTCTTCAGTATGTTGCGCTCGTACTCTTCCATATAACGCCCTGATCGGTAAAGCAAGGTGGCGCACCGCTTGCGGCGCGTCCGGCGGGGGCCTAGAAGTCGGAACGAACTCGACCGAACTGTCAGGTGCCACCACCTCCTGCTCAAGAAACGGAAAACCCAGGCATGTTGTGGCTTTGGGAAAGAGTGTGCCCCAAGCCAAGCCAAGCTAGGCCAGCAGTAGCGCCATCGTGGCAAGGTATTGCTTTGCGCCGCTCATACTCTCGATTCCGATGACTGAACATCCCCGCTGAACCGACAGCACCACTGCGCCTTCGACGTCCATTCACCGTTTTGCGCCGAATCGTTCCTCTCTGCACGACCTTGCACGTACAGGTATTCAGTTGTCCCATCAGCATATTCGTTGTACTCAAAAGCGATCACAGGCAACCCAGCTTGAAGCTCTAGCTCGCTGCCGTCTTCGCATATGACGCGATGACCCTGAGCAAGAAGCACCAGATTCGAGTCAAGCAGCTCATTGAAATCGACGCGAATACGGGGCAAAAATGCAAGTTCCATGGTAGGTGCACTGCTGGATGACATGGTCATCGTTTCCTTTCTTCAACGCTGAAAGATCAAGAGCATGTCGGTTGATCGCGCGGGCAGCCGATAGCGTGAATGGTACGTGAACGCCGGTAGATCGTGGCCACCTCCATCCGGCGGATTGATCTCAGAACGCTAAGCCAAATCAATACAAAACCGATCCGCGTTGCTTCCCATCGACGCATCCCACAGCCCATTCGCAACAGATCGGCTCGACCTTGGGGCCTGCTACGCCTCAGCCTACCTCCACCGTCAACATCCGCTGTACCAGCGGATGCTGTACCCGCCGCGCGGTGCCAATAGCAAAGAAGTGCTCCTCCACGCCGTCGCATTCGCCCACCCACAAAAGGCCATAGGACTGTTTGATTTGCTCACGCATGCGCACGGGCGCAGGCAGCAAGCCCATGCCCGATGCGGCAAAGGTGGTCAGCAAGGCGCTGTCTTCGAACTCGCCGGCGAGGTTGGGGCTCACGCCATGGCGCTCGAACCATTGATCCAGCCTCAGGCGGATGGTGGAGTGACTGGTGGGCAGCAGCACGGGCACTTGGCCCAGTGAATGTGGAAAGTTCTTGCGTGCGGCCTTGGCAAGCCCGGCAGGAGCGTACCAACCCATGGCCCATGAGCCCAGGGCGTGGCTGTACAGCCGCAGGTTGGGGTTGGCTGGCGCGGGTCGGTCAGCCAGGACGATGTCCATGCGGTGCAGCGCCAGATCAGCCAGCAGATCGTCGAACTCGCCTTCCTGGCATTGCAGCCTCAGCCCGGGCTCGGCCACCACGGGAGCCAACAGGTCGCGCACGGCCATCTTGGGAAGGCCATCGGAAATGCCGACCGTCAGACGCATGAGGCCGCCCTGGTTGGCGGCGTCGCGAACGGCGGCAGGCAATTGCTCGCCGATCTGGAAAATCTGCTCGGCCAGTTGCAGCGCTGCTTCGCCGGCCTCAGTGAGCGCGAGTCCGCGACCCACGGGTTTGAACAGGGCATGGCCGAGGTCGTGCTCCAGCTGGCGCACCTGGGCACTGATGGTTTGCACTGCCATGTCGAGCCGGGCAGCGGCGTGCGACATGCCGCCTTCTTTGGCGGCCACCCAAAAGTAGTAGAGGTGTTTGTAGTTAAAAGGGGTGTTCATGGCTTGAGTTGGCTGCGCGGCATGACATGGCGTTAGCGCAATGAGAGCGCAATGAGAGCGCGATATGGCTTGGACAGGACGGGGGCGGAAGTTCCCCCGTTTTTCCTGAAGATTGTTTCGTCATTCTCTGCTTTTTGCTCGACATGTGCAGGCCTAAGGTGAAACGGTGTTTGACGCACTTTCGCTTCGCTTTCGACTGACCGACGCGTTGGTGGTTGATTGCACTGAAAGAGGCGAAAGCCATAAACCAAGGAGATTGACACCATGCAAGTTCGCATTGAATCCCGCAGCCCCCAACATTCCGAACAGTGGCGTGCCCACGTGGAACAGCGCGTGCGCTTTGCCTTGCGCCGTTTGCGCGGACAGGTGCAACGGGTGCACGTACGGCTGGATGACATCAACGGTCCACGAGGTGGACGCGACATGCGTTGCCAAGTGAGCGTGCTGACGGATGGAAACGGAACACTGGTGGCCCATGCGACACGCCTGAGTCTGGGGCCGGCGCTCGATGCAGCGCTCAAACGAGTGACTGATTCGCTGGTGCGGCAGTGGCAGAAGCAAAAGCGCTACGGACGTGAAACCTTGCGGCTGGCATTTGCACCTGCGACTTCATCAACAAGGTCATCAGGCGGAGGTAGGGCTGACCCACTGCTGGACGAAGCAGCGCCAGCCTGAAGTCTGGACCACGCATTGGGTTCATGGCGCTGGAATGCAATTCGGTTTTTTAGGAACAAATATTCTTTATTTTCTGATTTTTCCTAATGCTCGAGACCGTTAAATTCAGCGTTCAGGTGACGCTTCTTCTCTCGTCCGTCCGACCAGTTTGGCCCGCAGCAGAAGCGTCTCAACTTTTTCTTCTCTCTCAATAGGCTTCAGCCAGGAGATTTCGACATGGCACAAACCGATCGTATCTATCCCGTCGGTGACCGGCAGCAAGGCCGGGGCGCCGGCGCATATTCCTCGCTGGCCGTCGACCGGCCGCAAGCAGCACGAGTGCTGCGCAACACCTACGCACTGCTGTCGCTCACGCTGCTGTTCGCCGCCGGTACAGCCAGTACAGCGGTGGCGTTGGCGTTGCCCTCTCCCGGCCTGATCATCACGCTGGTGGGCTACTTTGGCCTGCTGTTCCTGGTCAATGCGGTGCGCAATTCGGGCTGGGCCCTTCCGGCGGTGTTCGCGCTGACAGGCTTCATGGGCTACACCCTGGGCCCGATTCTGACCCACACGCTGGCTTTGCCGGGCGGCGCTGGCACCATCGCTGCCGCACTGGGCGCCACCGGCGCCACTTTCCTGGGTCTGTCGGCCTATGTGCTGGTCACGCGCAAGGACATGAGCTTCATGGGCGGCTTCCTGTTCGCCGGCATGATCGTGGCGATCATCATGGGCATCGTCGCCTACGTGTTTTCCATGCCTGCGCTGGCGCTTGGCGTCTCTGCCGTGGTGGCGCTGCTGTCAGTGGGCCTGATCCTGTTCGAGACCAGTCGCATCGTCAACGGTGGAGAGACCAACTACGTGATGGCGACAGTAGGCCTGTTCGTCTCTTTGTTCAATCTGTTCACCAGCCTGTTGCACCTGTTCGGCATCGGCTCTTCGGACTGACGGCTAGAAGCATTCACACACTGGCCTTCATGGGGAAGGGGGTGCCCCGAAACACCCCCACCAAACTTTGCTTCCTGAACGCCTATTTCCAAAGACTGGCTGAGGAAACTGCATCAGGAAGTATCGCCAGGAACCTTGACCAGCGACGTCTGTCATACAAGGCGAAAGCAAGGTCTTCTGGCTTACCGGGTACTGGGCCGGTCACGCGCGTCGGGGGCAAGTCACCCATCTCCTCCGCGTTTCCGGCGGGCTTACCGGCCCAGACACCAACTTGAGCGGCTGAATTTCATGCCAGCCGCTTGGGTTCTTCGAAAGTCATCGAAGACGCCTCTTGCGGGCACGCTCCTGGTCAGGTGGCGTGCCTTTTTTTTGTCGTTCACCGCGGCACGGTGGAATGCGGGAGGCCTAGTCGTCAGACGGCTTTGCCAACAGCGGTGAGATTGGCCCGGAACTCTTTGAACAATTCCGCAGAAGGCAGCTGGTGTTGCTCTGCCAACTCATTGAGCTTGTTGCGCGCAACGCCCAATTGTTTGAAGGAGCGAGTTGCCATCGCGATGGCTGCGACCAACACAATGCCCATGACGAGCAAGGCGGCAAAAGGCATCTTGGCGGCGAGCATCCCACCCATGGCACCGAAGCCAATGATCAACAGCGCGAAAAAGCGCCCCAGGAATTTCACCGGGTTGGGCCAAAGTTGATGTACCGAGCGCATCTCGCTCTGTGACAACTTGGACAGGTATTGGGTTTTGTCGATGGCCATGGATCCCCCTTTTTTCTTTGCTTTGCCAGTGCCAAATTGTAGTGCTTTTGTGACATCAAGAAAGGGGCTTGGGTTTTTCAGGAATCGGAGGACGGCGATACGGCTTGAGACTCCTGCCGCGTGGCGGCAAAGCGCTCTTCCATTTCACGGCGCATGGATTTGCGCAATTGGGCCGCGGCATGGCGGCGACGCTCGTCAGGGGTGAAGGGGCGCAAGGGCGGCACAGGTGTTGTCTTGCCGTTTTCATCGATGGCGACCATGGTGAAGAAGCAGCTGTTCACATGGCGCTTCTCCTGGGTGCGGATGTTCTCCGCAATGACTTTGATGCCAACCTCCATGGACGAGGTGCCGGTGGCATTGACCGAGGCCAGGAAGGTGACCAGCTCACCCACATGAATGGGCTGACGGAACATGACCTGGTCCACGCTCAGTGTCACGGCATAGGTACCGGCGTAGCGGCTGGCGCAGGCGTAGGCCACTTGGTCAAGCAACTTGAGCAGATTGCCGCCGTGCACATTGCCGGAGAAGTTGGCGGTGTCAGGCGTCATAAGCACGGTCATGCTCAGTTGGTGGGCGGGCAATTCCATGGCGTGCGTCCTTTCTTTCGTTCAGTGTCCTGAGCAATTGCATTTTGAGCGGTTGAAGCGAGTCAAGCAGGGTCTGTGCCATGGCGGGATTCAAGTTTGGATTCGAACCGCCGATAGACTTTGATAAGCCCTGCTTCCTCTTCCCCCCGGTTCACTTCCGCCTCGGTTCTTGCCCTCACAGGTGTGTCCATGATTCTCGCTTCTTCAGCTACCCGTATTGGCCTCAGCGGCATGCAAGCGGCGCAGACGCGCCTGGACGTGACGGCGCACAACGTGGCCAATGTACAAACCGAGGGGTTTCAGCGCCAACGGGTGGAGCAGACGGCGAACGCAGAAACAGGGGGTGTGACTGCGCGTGTGACACGCTCGGGCACGGCCGACACGGCCACTGGCGAGAGCATTGACCGACTGGCCGAAGACATGGTGGAACAGAAGATGGCGAAGTACACCTATCTGGCCAACCTGCAGACCGTGAAGACCGAGCAGGAAATGATGGGCAACCTGCTCGACATTCGGGCCTGATGGCCAAACTCTGACGAGCTTGCTTGCCGTCTCAGCGACGGGCGAAGAACACCGCGGTCATGACCATACCGGTGGAGATGACAATGGCGCGCACAGCGTTCACTGGCAGGCTGCGTGACCATTTGGCCCCAAAGTAGCCTCCCGCTGTGGCACCGGCCATCATGATCAGGCCCGGCGTCCAGGCCACGGCACCAGCAACCACAAATGCCGCTACTGACAGCCAGGACAAGACCAGCGAATTGAGGTTCTTGAGTGCGTTGATGGTAGTAATGCGTGACTCACCAGCAAGGGTGTAGAGCGCCATGAGCAAAATCCCAAGGCCGCCGTTGAAGTAGCCGCCATACACCGCCACGATGAACAGGCCAGTGTCACGGGGCCATTGCGAGTGCTGGTTCGTAGCGCTTTCATGGGCTTGCGGGCTGTGCGCGACGGCTTGGCGCGCCAGCCAAGGGCCCACGGCAAACAGGACGGTGGCCAGCAAGAGCAACCAGGGCACGATGCCGGCAAACAAGGGGGCCGGCGTGATCAGGAGCAGGAGCGCGCCCCCCACCCCGCCGATGGCGGCGATGACGGTTTCGCGGATCAGGCGACGGTAAGGGAGCGCGCGCAACTCAGGCTTGAAGCCAAGCGTGCTGCCGAAATAGCCAGGGCTCACGGCCAGCGCACTGGTGGCATTGGCCATGATGGGCGGGACCCCGGCGTAAACCAGCGCAGGGAAAGTGAGGAAGCTGCCGCCACCAGCAATGGCATTGAGCACACCTGCAGCGAAGGCAGCGGCCAACAGCAGCGGCCAAGCGGCAGGCCAGTCCATGGGGAGGAGGAATCAGGCGGTGAGGAGCTGAGCGCGACGGATCGGCCACCCTGTGTGGCGACCTCCACGTACCCGGAAGGACGCCGCGATGATGGCCCCGCTGACCGAGGCCACTGTCGCGGGCGGGTGATCAGATTTCGTCTTGATTGGCCAACAGGCGGTAGCCCTTGCCGCGCATGCAATGGGCAATGAGCAGATCGGCTTCGTCACCGTCGATGCCCCGCAAGCCTACTTCGTACCGGCACTGCGAGAGCTCGTTGTAGGTGGTGTCTGAACTCACACCCGGCTTGGCCCAATAGGGCTTGGAGGAGGCGCAAGCGGTAAGTGCCAGCGCGGCACACAGGGCAAGAACGAATTTCATGGGCAGTGCTCTTCTGTCGGTATGAAAAAGGGTATGAGAAACCTCAGCATACCAAAGCGCAGATCGCCTCGCCCAGCGGAGGTTTTTCGAAGTGCAACAGGCTGGTGGAACAGCTGCAGGCGTCAGGCTCCGCGTCCAAGGCGCTTTTGAAGCCGGTCGAGCACGTCGCCTACCCCTGCAACCGTGCCTTCAACTCCGTGCTTGGCCAGCTCCTGTTCGGCTACCGCCAGGTTGAGCCGCACGTAGGTGCTGTCTAGCGCTCGACGCACCGCCAGAAGCTGTTGGGCGATCTTAGTGCAGTCGGCGCCTTCTTCGAGCAGCTTCTGCAAGCCGCGCACTTGTCCTTCAGCGCGCCGCAGACGATGCACCAGTTCGGTCTTGCGCTCACCGTGAACTGCCGCCCCGTTTTCGCACGACGGCGTTGGGGCTTGGTTCTCGGAAGCGGATGGGGAAGTCGTTGCCATGTGCTTGCTCCTTCCTGGTTCCTGGTTCCTGGTTCAATGCTGCGGCACGTGGGCCTTGCACGCCCTTAGGCCGTGGCTGGCACGATGTTGGCTACCGGCTCGGGCGCCAGCAGACTGCCGTCGCGCAGACCGCGCACCGTGGCAAAGCACAACCAGAGGATGACCACCGATGCGGCAGCGAGCATGAGCACACCCAGCGTCTGCATCCAGTTGCCAGCAACGGTACCCTGCAAGGCGCCGGAGAGGTCGAGCGTGAACGATGCGAGTGCCGCCAGCGGGAAAGACATCGCCCAGAAAGGCACACCAAACGGCTGGGCAGCCACGCGGCGAGCCACCGGAATCAACCACAGCAGGAAGAACAGCGCGATGCCCCACACCGCTTGCACCATGAGCATGGGCGCTTGCATCTGCATGAGCACTAGGCCGGTCACTGCAGGTGGTGCAATGGCGATGAACCAGGAGGCCACGATTCGCTCGGGCACCGGGCTATGGGCCATGCGCCGCACCAGGATGAGCGCAAAAACGATAGGCCAGAAGAAGACGCCGATACCGAATTGCATGGAGGACCAGGTGCCATGGCCAAGCGGTAGACCCGCCAGTGGCGCGACAACATTGCCTACCACGGGGATGAGCAACACAGGCGTGACCGACGGCCACAAACCGGCTGGCGCGGGCATGCCTGGCATGGCGGCTCCCGGCGTGGCGGGGGAATGCGCCATCCATCGGCTGAGCACCCAGATGGTGACGGCCACCTGACCGATGCTCCCGATCCACCACATCAGATCCCACACGAAGCGAAGCGATCCTTCGGAGCCGGCCAGTGCCACGCCGACGGTGGCGAGCAGGAGTAACGAAACCGGAAAGGCCGCGACAAAGGCATGTCGAATGGGATGACGCAAGTCTTCTGCCAACGCGGCCGGGTAGCGAGTGGCACGCACCACCGAGCCCACCAGCACGGCCAGAAAGACCAGCGCAGCGACCACTCCCACCACCAGCGCAATGCCATTGGCCATGTCACCGAGTACAGGGGCAGCCCTGTGCCAGGCCAGTGCCAGTCCGCTCAGGCCCATGACGAGTGCGAACCAGCCGGGCATCAGGAATTTCAAAGGCGTTGGACTGCTCATGTGGGTATCTCCCTGCTGAATGCAAAGTGCCAGAAGGCACTGACTGGCGGCATGTATGGCGGCGATGGCTCGCCGCCCGCAGGCTTATTTTGAGGCCTTGCTGATGGGGGTGCTGCAAGCGCCACCACCTTCTGGCACGCCCAGCGCCTTGAACAGGAACGCAGGCGGGCAGAACCCGGTGATGCCGGACTGGAACAGGTTGAAGCCGGCGAAGGCCGTCAGGGCCAGGAACCACTCGCTGACGAAAATAGGGCTGCCGTGGTAGCCCAGAGCGAGTGAAAGCATGACAACAAAGCCGGCCATGATGCGGATATAGCGTTCTACGGTCATAACGTTCTCCTTGGAACATGGGCCAGAGGCCCGAAAAAGAATCAAAACAACAAAAGTCAGAAATCAAAGGTCAAGAGTGGTTCTCCCTCAGGAGGGGGCGATGACGCGAAGCGGCGCAAGGGGAGGCATGCCTTGTTCTCTCATACGTGCGCCTTTCGGTACATCGCGTAATAGAGCACCGGGATGACCACCAGCGTCAGCATCGTGGACACCGCGATACCGAAGATCAGTGAGATGGCCAGGCCGTTGAAGATCGGGTCGTCCAGAATGAAGAAGGCACCCATCATGGCGGCCAGACCGGTCAGCGCGATGGGCTGGGCACGCACGGCAGCGGATTGCACCACCGCTTGCGCGAACGGCACCCCGCGGCGGGTTTCGAGCTCGATGAAGTCCACCAGCAGGATGGAGTTGCGCACGATGATGCCTGCCAGCGCGATCATGCCGATCATGGAGGTGGCGGTGAACTGGGAGCCGAGCAGCGCATGGCCGGGCATCACGCCGATGATGGTCAGCGGGATGGGCGCCATGATGATCAATGGCGTCAGGTAGCTGCGGAACTGCGCGACCACCAGAAGATAGATCAGGATGAGTCCCACACCATAAGCAGCGCCCATGTCGCGGAAGGTTTCATACGTGATCTGCCACTCGCCGTCCCATTTGATGGCGTATTCACGATACGGGTCTGATGGCTGGTTGATCCAGTATTCGCCTAGCTCGCCGGCATTGGGCAGCGCGGCATCCTTGAGTCCATCGCGGATGCCGAACAGACCGTAAAGCGGTGAGTCGAGCTCGCCAGCCATGTCGCCGAACACATAGGAAACGGGCATCAGGTCTTTGGTGTAGCGCGGCTGATCGATGACTCCCTGCTCCACCGTCACCAGCTCGGACAGCGGCACCATGGTGCCGTTGGCGGCCTGCACCGGCATGGCCAGCAGGCCCTCCAGACCAACCTGGCGATCCAGCGGCAGGCGAAGCTTCACGGGTACCGGGTAGCGCGAGTGGCCGTCGTGCAGGTAGGCAGCATCCGAGCCTGAGAGCGCGGTGTAGACGGTTTGAGCCACCACTTGTGTCGGGATGCCGAGCGACTCGGCACGCTGGCGTTGCAGACGCAGGAAGACCTTGGGAGCGCTCTCTTCCACCGTGGTGTCCACGCCCACAATGTCAGGCGTGCCGGCAAAGGCTTTGGCGATTCGCTGGGCCAGTTCCGAGCGACCGGCCAGATCCGGGCCATAGACTTCGGCCACGATGGGCGACATCACCGGTGGGCCAGGGGGCACTTCCACGATTTTGATGTTGGCGCCATGCCGGGCAGCAATCTCTTCCAGCGCAGGTCGATGACGTTGTGCTATGGCGTGGCTCTTCTCGTCGCGGTGGTGTGAATCGACCAGGTTGATCTGTAGATCGCCTTGCTCGGCATCAGCGCGCAAGTAGTACTGGCGCACCAGGCCGTTGAACGTGATCGGACTGGCTGTGCCGGCGTAGCCTTGAATGTTGGCGACTTCAGGTTGCGCAGACAGCCACGCGGTCAACTCTTGCAATGCCGCAGCCGTGTCTTCCAGCGGCGTTCCAGCTGGCATGTCGATGACGACCTGGTACTCGCTCTTGTTGTCGAACGGCAGCATCTTCAACACCACCCATTGCACCAGCGTCAGGCCAACAGAGAGCATCAGGGCGGCGAGGATGCCGACCAGCAGCAGCCAGCGTTTGCGCGCGCTTTCCAGGAAGGGCGTGAGGATTCGCGTGAAGGTGGTCTGGAGCGCGGAAGTAAGCTTGGAGGGGCCATGGTCGGCGTGACCATCGGTCTTGGTGAGCTTGAGCGCGAGCCAGGGCGTGACCGTGAAGGCGATGGCCAGAGAGATGGCCATTCCCATGGACGCGTTGATTGGGATGGGGCTCATGTAAGGGCCCATCAGGCCGCTCACAAATGCCATGGGCAGCAAGGCTGCAATCACTGTGAAGGTGGCGAGGATGGTGGGGCCGCCCACTTCGTCCACTGCGCGGGGAATGATGACGCTGAGCGGCTCGCCCGGCGTGAGTTGTCGATGACGGTGGATGTTTTCCACCACCACAATGGCGTCGTCCACCAGAATGCCGATGGAGAAGATCAGCGCGAACAGAGAGACGCGGTTGAGCGTGAAGCCCCATGCCCAGGACGCGAACAAGGTGGCTGTCAGCGTGAGGATCACGGCCGCGCCAACGATGACGGCCTCGCGACGACCGAGTGCCAGACCCACAAGAATGATCACGCTACCGGTGGCGAAGATGAGCTTCTGAATCAGTTTGTTGGCCTTGGCGGCTGCGGTGTCACCGTAGTCCCGTGTGATGGAGACTTGCACGTCGTCCGGAATGATGGTGTTGTGCAGTTGCTCCAGGCGCTGTCGAGCTCCCTCGGCCACATCCACCGCGTTTTCACCGGGTTTCTTGGTGACGGTGATGGTTACGGCGGGGTGATTCTGGCCTTGTTGCTCGGTGTGGTCGGTGTCGGCGGCGCCGGGTGTGTACCAAACATAGCGGGCGGGCTGCTGGGCACCGAGTTCCACTCTGGCGACTTCGCTGAGGTAGATGGGCCGGCCATTGTTGGCACCCACCACGATCTGGCCAACCTCTTCGGCGCTGCGAAGGAACTCGCCCGTTTCAACGGTGAGCATCGCTGGCTGGCCTTCGACAGGCGCAGGATTGATGACCTTGCCAGACGGTAGCGCCTGGTTGGCTGCGTTGATGGCCCCATACAAGGCCTGGACGCTGATGTTGCGCTCGCGCAGACGCGCCGGATCCAGCCAGACGTGGACGGCACGGCCCGGGCCTCCGATCGTTTCGACTTCGCGCGTGCCGGGCACTCTTTTGAGCTCACTTTCGACGGAATGCGCGACGCGTTCCAGTGTGGCTGCGCCCGTTCCATCCTGGGTCCACAGTGTGGCGGCCAACACCGGGACGTCGTCGATGCCTTTGGGTTTGACAATCGGAGTGAGGACCCCGAGTCCTTCTGGAAGCCAGTCTTGGTTGGCGTTGAGGACGTCATAGAGGCGAACGAGCGCTTCCGTTCGAGGGACTCCCACTTTGAATTGAACGGTC
>JBNKNN010000055.1:0-6901 GCA_050293865.1 Hydrogenophaga sp.
TCGGAGGACATTCGGACCCTGCATCGCATCCGCGCGTCAATGGACGCCGGTCGCCCCTTGCCTATGGCGCTGCGGGAGAATCGGGTCTGGGGAATGCGCGAAAAGCTCATGGAACGCGTACTGCCGGTTCTGGGCAGCAATACCTTGGGCCGCTGGCTGGACGACGCCCATACGGTCGATGGGATTGTCAAAGGGCTCAAGGCGCAGGGGTGGCCTGCCGACCCCTGGGCTGCCTTGGCGCAGATGGCGATGCGGGTGACGCGCGCCTGTTCTCAGCGCTGACTTTCCAACACCGGATCTGCTCTCCTCGGCGCTCGCTCGACGGACACACAACCCGTATTCGACGCTGTGGTCGAAATGTGTGGCATCCGCTCCGAACGAAGCCCAAGCTGGCAATCGACCCCCAGAAGGCCTTTCCCGCGTTCGCCAGCGTCGTTATCGATATCGCTGGCGGTGACAGGCTTGGGGGCATCGGGGCGTTCTCTGGTGCGAGGAGGCTCCCTATTGAGACCGCGGCGTGCGTCACCCCGGTTGGCTCGCGCAGACGTCTTGCGCCCGTCAGCCGAAGCTGGGCATGTCCGGTTTGGCCACCGGCTTGCCAGATGCGACCCAGGCGTCATAGCCGCCGGCAATGCTTTTGACATTGAGGTAGCCCATTTCCTTCATCGACGCGGCGGCCAGCGCTGCACGACCACTGGTCTTGCAATACAACACGACCTTGAGGTCGCGAGCGGCCAGCGCGGGGTTGGAGCTCAACTTGAACTCCAGCATGCCACGGGAGGCGTGAATGGCTCCCGGAAGGTGGCCTGCGGCGAACTCATCGCCCTCGCGAACGTCAATGAGCACATCGGCATCTTTGATGGCCGCTTCGGCCTGGTCGACTGGGATTTCCGTGATGCCAGCCTTGGCGGCAGCCACGAGGTCTAGAGCGGATTTCATCCGAAACTCCTGGTTGGTGGGGTTGGTACGAGAGACCTGCATATTACCCCCAGTATCCATTGGCGGCGCTTTTGGGGGCGTTGTTGTCAGAGCTGTTCCGATATGCAGCACAGTTGGTCAGGGCGATGGCGCTCAGATGTCATTTTCATTCTCTCTTCTTGTGGCTTGGGTTCGGGGGTGAGAAAATGCAAAGATGAACGCGACAAATACGCTTGAACTCATGAATACCCTGGGCCAGCAGGCCAAGGCGGCCTCTGTCTCGATGGCAAAAGCCAGTGCTGCGCGAAAGTCTGCCGTGTTGCGCCGCCTGGCTGTGTTGCTGCGTGAGCAAGTGGAGCCCTTGCAGTCGGAAAACGCCAAGGATCTGGAGCGTGCCCGGGCCAACGGTCTGGCCGAACCCATGGTGGACCGACTCAAGCTGACGCCGAAGGTGATTGAGACTTGCGCCCTGGGTTGCGAGCAACTGGCGGCCATGGCCGACATCATCGGCGAAGTTCTGGGCATGAAGCAAATGCCAAGCGGCATTCGTGTTGGCCAGATGCGTGTGCCCATCGGTGTGTTCGGCATGGTCTACGAAAGTCGGCCGAACGTGACGATCGAGGCTGCCAGCCTGTCGATCAAGAGTGGCAACGCGTGCATCTTGCGCGGCGGCTCGGAGGCCATCGATTCCAATCGGGCCCTGGCCAAGCTGGTCCAGCAGGCGCTGCTGGAAAACGAATTGCCAGCCGATGCCGTGCAACTGGTGCCGACCACTGACAGGGCCGCCGTGGGACATCTCATTGCCATGCCGGAGTATGTGGATGTGATCATTCCTCGTGGAGGCAAAGGTCTGATCGAACGCATCAGCGCAGAGGCCAAGGTGCCGGTCATCAAACATCTGGATGGCAACTGTCACACCTATGTGGATGATCCATGTGATATCGACATGGCCGTGAAGTTGGCTGACAACGCCAAGACCCAGAAATACAGTCCCTGCAACGCCACCGAGGGACTGTTGGTGGCCAGGGGTGTGGCAGAAACGTTCTTGCCTCGCATTGCCGAGGTCTATGCAGCCAAAGGGGTCGAGATGCGTGCCTGCCCCGCAGCCAAGGCGTTGCTGGCTTCGGCGAGTGGTGCCAAGGTGGTGGACGCGACCGATCAGGATTGGTCAGAGGAGTATCTGGCTCCGGTCATCAGCGTGAAGGTGGTAGACGGGCTCGACGAGGCCATCGCCCACATCAACCGCTATGGCAGCCACCACACCGATGCCATCGTGACGAAGGACCATGTCCACGCCCAGCGCTTTCTGCGAGAAGTGGATTCCGCCAGCGTCATGATCAACGCCAGTACGCGTTTCGCCGATGGTTTCGAGTACGGGTTGGGAGCGGAAATCGGTATCTCCACCGACAAGTTCCACGCGCGTGGCCCCGTCGGTGTGGAGGGATTGACCTCGCTCAAGTATGTGGTGCTGGGTGAGGGCGAGATCCGCAGCTGACATCGACCTGACGCCTGGCTTGTTCCCATAGGTTCTGACCTCAACTACCCGGTCAGGCGCTTCCTGTTCGCACGGATGCTTGTGCGGGCATTCAAAATTTCTTGCTAAAGGCCATCATGGTTCCCCACCTCGTCACTGCCCTGGACGGCCCCATCAACGAGCTGGAGCAGCGGATTCTCGAGTCCACGCCCGTCATCGAACGCTGGTTCCGTCTGGAGTGGATGGAACACACCCCGCCGTTCTACTCGTCGGTGGACGTGCGCAATGCCGGGTTCAAGCTGGCGCCTGTCGACACCAATCTGTTTCCCGACGGATGGCACAACCTGGCGCCGGAGATGCTGCCGTTGGCGGTGCAAGCAGCGATGGCAGCGATTGAGAAGATCTGCCCTGAAGCCAAGAACCTGCTCCTGATTCCGGACAACACAGAAGATCAGACCCATCTGCGCAATCTGTTGCAGTTGCAGCGAATCTTCTATCAGGCGGGCCTGACCGTTCGCCTCGGATCCCTCGCCGTCGATGTGAACGAACCCAGGACGGTCGAACTCGATGGTGGCGAGACCGTGACGCTCGAGCCCTTGGTGCGCACGCGCCGGCGGTTGGGACTCAAGCATTTCGACCCATGCACCATCTTGCTCAACAACGACCTCAGCGCGGGCGTGCCAGGCATTCTGGAAGATCTGTATGAGCAGTACCTTCTGCCGCCACTGCATGCGGGCTGGGGCACGCGCCGAAAGAGCAACCATTTCAAGGCCTATGAGGAAGTCTCGAAGCGATTCGGCAAGTTGCTGGGCATGGACCCGTGGTTGATCAATCCGATGTTCAGCACTTGCGGTGAAGTGGACTTCTCGCAGGAGCAAGGATTGGAATGCCTTCGCAGCACCACTGACACCTTGTTGGGCAAGATTCGCCGCAAATACAAGGAATACGGTATCAATGAGAAGCCGTTTGTGGCCATCAAGGCCGACAACGGAACGGGTGGGCTTGGCGTGATGATGGTGCACGACGCCAAAGACATCGACCGACTCAGTCCAACGGTTCGAGAGCGAATGGCCACGGTGCAGGCCGGGCAGTCGGTGAGCGAGGTCATCATTCAGGAGGGGGTGTTGACTCAGGAGCGCGTGGACGAGAAGGTCGCCGAGCCAGTGGTCTACATGATGGACCGCTACGTGGTCGGCGGCTACTACCGCACCCATGACACAGTGGGTTCGGACGGCAACCTCAATTCGCCCGGTGCCGCGTACGTGCCATTGGCGTTTGAACAGAGTGCGCACCTGCCTCAACCGGGGTTGCAGCCTGGAGAGAGTCTGCCCAATCGCTTCTACATGTACGGCGTCATTGGACGTTTGGCCATGTTGGCTGCCAGCTACGAACTGGAAGCGACTGATCCGGAAGCCGAGGATCTGGATTGATCTGCTGACTTCTCTCTCTGCTTCGACGACGGACACAAGACGGCCTGCGCATTTCATGCGTGGGCTGTTTCGCTTTCAAACCCTTGCGCGCCATCGGTCTTCCTCGTTTCAGGTCACAATCAAAACATGAACATACTTTTCGTTGCCGACCCACTCGATACCTTCAAGATTTACAAGGACAGCACCTTCGCGATGATGTCCGAGTTACAGCGTCGCGGCCATTCAGTGGCTGCCGCACTTGTCGAAGATATTTCCTGGCGCAGCGGGGGCGAGGTTTTGGCACAGGTTCGCCACATTCGCCTCACGGGAGACACTCAGCGCTGGTATGAGTTGGTCAGCGAGGAAATCCTGCCTTTGCATCATTTCGATGCCGTTTTGATGCGTAAGGACCCGCCGTTCGATAGCGAGTATTTCTATGCCACGCATTTGCTGCAACAAGCGGAACGTGAAGGGGCGAAGGTTTTCAACAGCCCGCAGGCTTTGAGAGACCATCCCGAGAAGCTGGCCTTGATGGAGTTCGGCAGCTACGCTCCGCCAACGCTCGTCACGCGATCCGCTGCGGCTCTGAGGGCCTTCCATGCGGAGCATGGTGACATCATTCTCAAACCCCTTGATGGCATGGGCGGAATGGGGATATTTAGGGTCGGCGGCAATGGCATGAACCTGGGCTCAATTGTCGAGACCCTCAATCAGGGCGGCAGCGCCAGTGTCATGGTTCAAGCATATTTGCCCGAGATCGAGAAAGGCGACAAGCGCATTCTGGTGATCAATGGGGAAGCGGCGCCTTATTGTCTTGCGCGCATACCGCAGGGCAACGAGGTGCGCGGCAATCTGGCGGCGGGTGGCAAAGGTGTGGCTCAAGCATTGAGCGAAAGCGATTGGCGTATTGCCAAGGCGCTGGGGCCTGTACTGGCTGCGCGCGGGCTGCTACTGGTGGGCCTGGATGTGATCGGCGACAAGGTCACGGAGATCAACGTCACCAGCCCGACCTGTTTTCAGGAGATCACGGATCAGACGGGGTTTGATGTGCCTGCGATGTTCGCCAATGCGCTGGAGAAAGCGTTGGGCGTTTGAGAAAAGAGTATTAGCGGACCGTCGTACTACTACTTTTGCGCACGGTCATGGCAGTGTGACGTAGTGCCGAATACATGAGTTGTCGAACGCAAACCGCCCATTAGTGTGACAAACGCTTGATTCTCGGGAGCAAACCCGGATTGTTTCGGCTTGAGAGCAGTCGCAGAATCACGCAAAGTTCCTTTCCCCTCACGGGATGCCCGGAGTACTTTTGCATGCACTACCTGCGAGTTGCCCATGACCGACGAACTCACTCTCACATCTGCCGTATTCACCAAGACCGCTGAAGGTCAGCAGGAAATCCAGAAGCGCGCGCTGGGGCTTTCGCCCATGGTTCGCCGTGTGTTGGTGCTGGTCGATGGTCAGCGCTCCGGTGAGGAGCTCGCCGCCTTTGTCAGCGGTGCGAATATCGAAGCCATTTTGCGCGAGCTGCTTGAAAAGCGCTGTGTGGAAGGCAAGGCTGTGCTCCGTAAGTCGGCCCCCGCTGCTGCGCAGGCGCCGGCGGCGGACCAAGGCGGTACCGCTGCAGATTCGCTGGCAGCGCTGCCGCCTGCATCTGCCCGCTCTGCCAACGAGAACGAAATGGCGCGCAACTTCATGATCAATACGGTCAATACCATTTTCGGGCAGAACGCACGACTGACCTTGATCGAGACCATTGCCCGCGCAGAGGGCACCGATGGCTTGCGCATGGCGTTCCTTTCCTGGCAAACATCCATGGAAGGTGATCGCGCGGGCGCACGGCGTCTGCCCGAACTGCGTGAGAAGCTCTTCAAGGTGCTGTAGGCGCTGCGGTCAAGGGGCTCCGCGCCGCAGTGGGTGGGGGCAGACCATTCACCTGAACCTCCAATCCATCGACAAACAGCTTGAGCTCGCCTGAAACAAACGCTGTCCATTCTTCGTCGTTGGTCAGCGGTTGCGTCACGATGACGGCGGCACGATCCCCGGGTTGATTCAGTTCGGCGAAATTTACCGTCATTTCCTCGTCTTTGAGTGTTGCCTTGGCAAAAGGGTGTTGCCGGATCAGGTAGTGCAGGTGCGTGCTGCAGTGTGCCCACATGGCGTCGCCGTTGGACAGCAGGATGTTGGCTGTTCCATGTTGCGCAATCCTGGGAATCAGCTCGGCCAGTGTGCGCGTCAGCTCTTCGACGCTGGGCAGCGCTGCGTGTGACTTGGCCAGCTCCTGCATGAGCCAGCAAAACGCGCGCTCGCTGTCAGTGGTACCTACGGGGCGATACGCTGCGTGGAGGTGAGGGAAATAGTCATGCAAGTCACCGTTGTGGGCGAAGACCCAGTGTCGGCCCCACAGCTCCCGGGAGAAAGGGTGTGCATTTTCCAGGCAGACGCTGCCGTAGGTGGCCTTGCGAACGTGGGCAATGATGTTCCTGCTCTTGAGCGGATAAGTCCTCAAGTACTCAGCCATGCGCGACTCGGCGGCGCTTTCGTGGTCCACAAACAGGCGCAGCCCTTTGCCTTCGAAGAATGCAATGCCCCAGCCGTCAGCGTGGTGGTCGGTCTTACCGCCTCGCTGGCGAAACCCAGTGAAGCTGAAGGACGCATCTGTGGGTGTGGCGCAATTGAGGCCGAGGAGTTGGCACATGGGCGTCGCGAGGAAATGTGATCGAGAGTGGCGGTTCAGTCGATGGAAGGCTAAGCGGGTCCGGAGCGCGCTTTCATGCGCCGGGCGGCTATCAGGGCAACAGCGCACAGGGCGGCAAGCATGAGAAACGTTTCATTGAAAGCGTCGATACGGCCGTCGTCTGCAACACCGCTACCAGCCTCCAGTGTCGCACCATGCGCTGCGACGCGCCATTCCAGAACAATACCGCAAAGACTGACGCCCGCGGCGCCGCCGAGGGTGCGCAGAAAGTTGATGGCGCTCGAGCCTTGAGGAATGAAAGCGGGGCTGAGTCCGCGCATGGAGCCCAGGTTGAGCGAGGGGAGTATGAAACCAAGACCGACGCGACCCACTACCGCACAGAACAGTAGCGTGGGCACGGTGAGC
>JBNKNN010000056.1:0-20361 GCA_050293865.1 Hydrogenophaga sp.
ATGCCTTTTCGGGACCGCAAGTCGCGCACCCGCTCGCCCAGCGCCACCAGAAACGGGTGGCGATTGGCGTCGTCGGCTGTCGCTTTGGACCCCGGCCTTGTCTCCTCACTGATCACTGAACTCATGGCGTTAGTACTGGGACGAACCCAGAAATTACTTGCATCAACGCAAAACATGCACTTTAATGCATGTTTCGTGACAGGCAACATAGTGCATTTATACCCCGATTAGGACCCAGGCACCAGCAGGGTGCCTCCGGAGTTTCCGCATGGACGCACCCTGTTGGACTGGTCAGAATGTTTTATTGCATAAGCACAATTGCCCGGAGACAACGCACCATGACTGAAGCCGCCTTCGCCGCACCAACGGCCAGCTTCAATTTCACCCAGTACCTCATAGACGCCAACGCAAGCCGAGGCAGCAAGACAGCGCTGATCGATGACAAGGGTCAGTTGAGCTATGCGGAACTGGCAGATCAGGTCCGGCGCTTCTCTGCGGGCCTTGCAAGTCTGGGCCTGCGCAGGGAAGAGCGCGTACTCCTCCTCATGCACGACAGCAGTGACTGGGTCGTCGCCTTCTTGGGCGCTTTGCATGCGGGCATCGTTCCAGTGGCGGTGAACACCTTGCTCACTTCCAAAGACTACGCCTTTATGTTGGAAAACTGCCGTGCCCAGGCGGCGCTGGTCTCCGCCGCGCTTCTGCCCACACTGCAAACTGCCATGGAAGGCAGTTCCCACGAGATCAAGCACTTGATCGTTTCTCGTCCAACAGAGGCATTGCCCAGTGGTGCGATCGACATGGCAGCATTCATCGCGCAACAACAACCGCCAGTTGCAACAGCAGCTGCCAACACCCATGGCGACGAGCCCGCATTCTGGCTGTATTCATCCGGTTCCACCGGTACCCCCAAAGGCACGGTACACACGCAGGCCAACCTCTATTGGACCGCGGTGTTGTATGGGCAGGCAATATTGCAGTTGCGCGAAGATGACATCGTGTTCTCGGCGGCCAAGCTGTTCTTTGCCTATGGCCTGGGCAATGGTCTCTCCTTCCCGCTCAGCGTAGGCGCCACGGTGATACTCATGGCCGAACGCCCCACGCCTCAAGCCGTTTTCCACCGCATGAAGCAACATCAGGCCACCGTGTTCTACGGAGCGCCTACCGGCTACGGTGGCATGCTGGCCAGTCCGGATCTGCCCGAAAAAGCAGATGTATCGCTGCGCTTGTGTTCGTCGGCCGGAGAAGCTTTGCCCCGTGACATCGGCGAGCGCTGGACCCAACGCTTCGGATGCGAAATCATCGATGGCATAGGTTCGACCGAGATGCTGCACATTTTCATGTCCAACCGCCCGGGCGATGTTCGCTATGGCACCACCGGCAAGCCCGTCGAAGGCTATGAAGTACAGCTAAGAGATGAAAACGGCGCCGTGATCGACGGCACCGACGAAATCGGCGACCTTTACGTGCATGGCCCGAGCGCAGCACTGATGTACTGGAACAACCGCGACAAGTCGCGCGATACCTTCCAGGGTGCCTGGACAAAAAGTGGCGACAAATACTCGCGTGATGCAGACGGTTACTACACCTACGCAGGCCGCAACGACGACATGCTCAAAGTCAGCGGAATTTACGTCAGTCCGTTTGAAGTCGAAGCCACCCTGGTCCAGCACGCCGCAGTCCTGGAGGCAGCGGTCATCGGAGCCATCGACGATGAGGGCCTGACCAAGACCAAGGCGTTTGTCGTGCTGAAAGATGGCGCGCAAGCGGATGAGGCAGAGCTCAAGTCCTTCGTGAAGGAACGCCTGGCCCCCTACAAATACCCTCGGATGATCGAGTTCTTGGCTGAACTGCCCAAGACCGCGACGGGCAAGATCCAACGTTTCAAGCTGCGCGAACTCGAGCAGTCGCGAGCTTGACGCCAACCATCGACCGGCGGCTCCATCTGGTGATCTGAATCAGAGCGCCAGCCTCAATGCTGCACGCACTTTGTCAATCGAGGCGTTGGCTTGCCCTCGGAAATACTCTTGATCGAGAGAAATGCAAGCTCCGTGGTCCTTCTTGCGGGCGCACATCAGGCCTGTGCGCCGAACAATGAAAGCCTCCTCGCCCACCTCGTCGATCGACTCTGCGGCTTGTACATCCCGCCAGCCGGGGTAATGGCTGGCCGGCGCCACCAGCAAGGTCAGCACCTTGCGGCCGTGCGCATCGGTGTACTCGAATTCAGCGAATTCCTGAGAGTGAATGTCCTGCGGAGGCGTCTGGAGCTTCAAGCCGGCAATTCCCATGGCTTTCGACAAAGCGGCCTCGGAAACGCCTATCTCATGCGCCCAAGCGGTGTTGGCAAACACCGCAACCAACACACCACACACAACACCTCTGCTCTTGATCGCCATTGCGTTAAGCCAACTCATCCGTCCAAACCCCTCTTCTTCATGCTTTTTACTCAACCAACAACTGCTCTTTCCTGAGACGAAGTTGGCATTTTGTTCGTATTTTGCCACCAGAACTAACGTAAACCCTTAGACGCATGTACTGCCAGGTGTATCTACACTTTGTGCAATGCCACAAAACTTGGTACACGAGGGGAAACCTCATCCATACAGGGACCATCCGACACCATGTTGAAGAAACTGATTACCAAAGCAAGCTGTCTTGCCCTTTTAGCCGCCATGCCGTTTGCCGCGATGGCAGAACGTGGCGTCACTCCCACCGAGATCAAAATCGGAGCCTCCAGGGTGTTGTCAGGACCACTGGGCCCGCAAACCGTCCGTATCGGCGAAGGAGCACAGTTGCTCTTCGACGAAATCAATGAAAAAGGCGGGATACACGGACGAAAGATCAACTTCATCCAGATCGACGACAAGTTCCAGGTTCCACTTGCTGTGGAAAACACCAAGAAGCTCATTTCTGAAGAGCAAGTGTTCATGCTGTTCAACAGCTCGGGCACCGGACAAACCGCTGCCGTTCTTCCCTTGTTGAGCCAGACTCGGACCATTCTCTTCGGTCCCATCACAGGAGCCTCGACTCTTCGTCAGAAGGTCAACCCATACCTGTTTCACGTTCGTGCCAGCTACGCCGATGAGGCGGAAAAGATGGTCTCGCAAATGGCATTGATCGGTCTGACCAAAGTCGCCATCGCTTACCAGGATGACCCCTTTGGCAAGACGCTGCTCAATGAGATTGAGTTGGCGGCGGAGCGGCACAAGCTTCAGCTGGTGGCCAAGATAGCGCTTGACACAAGCAAGACCAGCTTCCCGGAAGAAGGCCGAAAGCTGGCCAGCGCGCAACCGCAAGCGGTTGTCCTGGGCGGCGCGGGGCTTACCGTACCAAGGGTGATTGCTGCCGTACAAGCCACGGAAGCCAAGCCTACTTTCTATGGTTTCTCAGTGGCCAGCCTGGGTGCCATCAATGGGGTACTCAAAGAGAACGCGCGCGGCGTCGTGTTGGCTCAGATCATGCCTTCTCTGCGCAACTCCGCAGTCAGTGTCGTCCGCGACTATCACGCCCTCATCGAGAAACGCAAACCCGGCGCCAAGCCTTCACCAGACGAATTCGAAGGCTATGTCCATGCCCGCCTGCTGGTGGCTGGCCTGGAAAAAGCTGGCCCGGACCTCACTACGGCCAACTTGATCAAGGCCATCGAGTCTCTCAAGGAAATCACGTGGGGCACATTCCGCGCGCGCTATGACAGCAAAACCCACAACGGCAGCGCTTTTGTGGAGCTGGCCATCGTTGACCGAGAAGGTCGACTGCTCTACTGAGCGCTGAACACGAACCACACCGCGTGTCACCGAAAACAAAAAAGCGACCCTTTGGAGTCGCTTTTTCTTTGCCGAGTGGACGCTACCGGGGCGGCCGGCCAACCGCATCACGTGTCCTTGGATATCTTGATCGTTGGGAACTTGCTTGAATAGTCCTTCGCCTTTTCCGCAATGCGCAATGCCACTTGAAGGGCCACGCCCTTGTAGAGGCCCGCAATCTCGCTATCGGGCTCGGCCGCTACCGAAGGCTTGCCGCCATCGGCCTGCTCGCGGATCGACATGTTCAGCGGCAGAGCACCCAGGTAATCGATATTGAATTCTTGTGCCATCTTCTTGCCGCCATCGGCGCCAAATATGTGCTCGGTATGGCCGCAGTTCGGGCAGCAGTACACCGCCATGTTCTCGACCAGACCTAGAATCGGCACACTGACCTTCTCGAACATCTTGATGCCCTTGCGCGCATCGAGCAAAGCGATGTCTTGCGGTGTGGTCACGATAACCGCACCGGTCAACGGCACGCGTTGCGCCAGCGACAACTGGATGTCTCCCGTGCCGGGCGGCATGTCGACCAGCAGATAGTCCAGATCGTGCCAGTTGGTCTGGCGCAGCAACTGGTCCAGCGCCTGTGTCGCCATCGGGCCACGCCAGATCATGGCGTCATCCCTATCGACCATGAAACCGATCGACATCACCTGAACGCCGTGATTGGACATCGGCTCCATGGTTTTGCCATCAGTACTTTGTGGCTTGCCATCGATGCCCATCATCGTCGGCTGACTGGGGCCGTAGATGTCAGCATCGAGAATGCCGACCTTGGCCCCTTCAGCTGCCAGCGCCAGCGCCAGGTTGGCAGTGGTCGTACTCTTGCCGACGCCACCCTTGCCCGATGCCACCGCCACGATGTTGCGCACGCCTGGCAACAACTGCACACCGCGTTGAACAGAATGGGCAATGACATTGCTCGTGATATTCGCTGAGACGTTCTCTACGCCCTCGATCGACTTCGCTGCCACAATCAGGGACTGTCGGATGGCCGGTACCTGGCTCTTGGCCGGGTAGCCCATCTCGACATCAAACGCAACATCGCCACCCGCCACTTCCAGATTCTTCAGGGACTTGGTGGCGACAAAACCTTTGCCGGTATTGGGATCGACGACGGCGGACAACGCCTCGAGCAAAGCCTGCTGATTGACAGCCATGAAAACAGGTCTCCTGATCACCGAGCGAACCAGCGCCGCCGGGTATTGGGTATTCGAACAAAAAGTGGAGAGGGACTGAATGCCCCTTTGAGAATTGCGCCAAACGGCCACCGTCGACCGGCGCAATGGCGTCAAGTCTACTCGCCAGCCCCGCCCAATCAGCCAGAAAAGGCCAATGTACCCACAAATTCTCAGGTTGTACCAACAGCGGCCCCGAACCCGCAGACCGATTGCCACCCAGTAAAATGAAGGGTTGCGCCACAACGCCCTTCCCTTGTTTGGCAGGTCTGGCCGGATTCCTCAACCCTTGCACCAACCCATCACACAGCCATGAGCCAGCGACGCCTGTTCGTCACCACCGCCCTGCCATATGCCAACGGCCATTTCCACATTGGCCACATCATGGAATACATCCAGGCCGACATCTGGGTGCGGTTTCAGCGCATGCAAGGTCACGAAGTGCGTTTTGTCTGTGCCGACGACGCGCACGGCGCACCCATCATGATCGCGGCCGAAAAAGCTGGTGTCTCGCCCCAGGAATTCGTGGCCAGTATCGCGTCTGGCCGCAAGCCGTACCTCGACGGCTTCCACATTGCGTTCGACAACTGGCACAGCACGGACGCACCGGAAAACCACGAGCTCGCCCAGGCCATCTACACCTCGCTCAAAGCCAAAGACCTGATCGAGACCCGCACCATCGAACAGTTCTTCGATCCGGAGAAGAACATGTTCCTGCCTGACCGTTTCATCAAGGGTGAGTGTCCCAAGTGTGGCGCCAAGGATCAGTACGGAGACAACTGCGAAGTTTGCGGAGCCGTGTACGCCCCCACCGAGCTGAAGAACCCGTTCTCGGCGCTCTCGGGCGCCACGCCGGTGCTCAAGACTTCCGAACATTTCTTCTTCAAACTGTCCGACCCTCGATGCATCGATTTCCTCAAGGAATGGACCAACAGCGGCGCCGTACAACCTGAAGTGCTCAACAAGATCACCGAATGGATCGAGCCCGGGGAAGATGGCAAACCCAAGATGGGCGACTGGGACATCAGTCGCGACGCGCCCTACTTCGGCATCGAGATCCCCGGTGCACCAGGCAAATATTTCTATGTCTGGCTGGACGCACCTGTCGGCTACCTGGCCTCGCTCAAGAACCTGCTCACCCGCGAAGGCGTCGACTACGAGGCCTTCATGGCCGACCCTTCTACCGAGCAGTACCACTTCATCGGCAAAGACATCATCACATTCCATACGTTGTTCTGGCCTGCCATGCTGCATTTCAGTGGTCGCAAGGTGCCCAACGCCGTGTTCGTCCATGGTTTCCTGACCATCAACAACGGCGAGAAGATGAGCAAGAGTCGTGGCACCGGCCTGGATCCGCTCAAGTACCTCAAGCTCGGCATGAACCCCGAATGGCTGCGCTACTACCTGGCTGCCAAGCTCTCGGGCCGCAACGAAGACGTCGACTTCACGCCTGAGGACTTCATGTTGCGCGTCAACGCAGACCTGGTGGGCAAATTCGTGAACATCGCTTCGCGCTCGGCTGGCTTCATTGCCAAGCGCTTCGACGGCAAGCTCGGCGCCATCAGCGCAGACGGAGAGGCGCTGCTGGGCGACCTGCAAACGGCTGCCAGCTCGATAGCCGGTCTTTACGAGAGTCGCGAGTACGGCAAAGCGTTGCGTGAAATCATGGCACTCGCCGACAAGGTCAACGCCTACGTCGACCAAAACAAACCGTGGGAGCTGGCCAAGCAGGAAGGCCAGGAGGCGCGCCTCCACGATGTGTGCTCCACTTGCATCGAAGCCTTCCGTCTGCTCACCCTTTACCTCAAGCCCGTGCTGCCCGGCTTGGCGAGCCAGGTCGAAGGTTTTCTGCAGATCGAACCCATGCAGTTCACCGACGCTGCCACGCTGCTGGGCAACGGTCACGCCATCGCACCATTCAAACACCTGATGCAACGCGTGGACATCAAACAGCTCGAAGCCCTGTTCGAGCCACCCGCCGCTCCGGTTGAAGAGAAGCCTTTGCCTGGTGGCGAAGCCATTGCCGAAACCATCAAGATCGATGACTTCGCCAAGGTCGACCTGCGTATTGCACAGATCGTGAACTGCGAGGCGGTCGAAGGCTCAACCAAGCTGCTGCGCCTGACGCTTGACGTGGGCGAAGGTCAGACGCGCAACGTCTTCAGCGGCATCGCCAGCGCCTACAAACCGGACGAACTGGTGGGCAAGCTGACCGTGATGGTGGCCAACCTGGCGCCGCGGAAGATGAAGTTTGGTGTCAGCGAAGGCATGGTGCTCGCCGCCAGCCATGCCGACGAAAAGGCCGAACCCGGCATCTTCATTCTCAACCCTTGGCCAGGTGCAAAGCCGGGTATGCGTGTGAGCTGAGCGAAGCCCATACGCCCTGCAATCAAGAAACACACAGCCAGGCAAAGAACACACAAAGAAAGAGAAGAGAAAGGCGCTCCCATTCGGAAGCGCCTTTCTGCCCTCTAAAGCTACCTGCCTTGGTTCAAGTGAATTGCATCAATTGGGTTCCAGGTCTGGATCGACGTTTCTCTCGGTCCGCACGACCATCATCTGCCGGTCAAACACCACAGTGAACAGCTTCGAGTCGCTGGTATTGGGACCCGACAGGTAACGCCAGTCGTAGTGGATCTCGCCCTTGAGCTCGAATGGCGTCACCTTGGCCGGCTTGCCCAGCATGCGCCGCACATCTTCCATAGGCATGCCCTGCGCCACCTTGGCAAAGGTTTCATCCGTGAGCACCTGGCGAATGCGCTGCATGGTGCCGTCCGGGCCAATGGTGATCATGTAGTTGCGGTGACCTGCCGGCTGGCGGTTGTATTCAAAGATGCGAGCGCCCGCCTCGCCTTCCCACACCGCCTCGGGTTCGCCAAATTTCGCCAACACGTCCGCCTCTTTGGACTCACCCGCTTGAAGTTCGCTGATGTTTTGAGGATCGCACGCTACAAGAAAGACAGCTGCAGCCAGCAAAGTCAGGGGGACTCTGGATGCCCGCCATGCGCAAAACTGCCGTACCGGCGCGAAGATTTTTCTCATGCCTTGGAATACGTCTTTGCCTGACGCCGAGTCAGGTGACATCACATCGTTGGTGGAGTGTCAGTGTAAGGCCAGCACGACAGCCCCAGCACGGGAAGCGCACAGCAAGGTTGCAAGCGGTAACATCGCAACATGCGCACATCCACGTCCCGACTCGCCAGCTTCCAACCCCGTCTATGGCAGGACCTGCGCAGCTACGACCGCGGTCGCCTGGCCAAAGACGTGGGAGCTGGCGTCACTGTGGGTATTGTGGCGCTGCCGCTGGCCATGGCGTTTGCCATCGCCAGCGGCCTGCCTCCGGAGGCAGGCCTTTGGACGGCCATCATCGCGGGCTTTCTCATTTCCTTTCTTGGTGGTACGTCCGTTCAGATCGGTGGGCCGGCCGGCGCTTTCATCGTCATCGTCTACGGTATCGTGCAACAGTATGGTGTGGCCAACCTGCTGATTGCCACCAGTTGCGCGGGTCTGGTGCTTTTTCTGATGGGCCTGTTCAAACTCGGCACCCTGGTGCGCTACGTGCCGATCAGCATCGTCATCGGTTTCACCAATGGCATTGCGGTTCTGATCGCGTTGAGCCAGCTGCGAGACTGGATGGGGCTGACCATCCCCAAAATGCCGGCAGACTTTTTCGGCGTGTTACACACCTTGTGGCAGTACTTGGACAGCTTCAACCCCTATGCCTTCACCCTGGGGGTTCTGTGTGTGTGCGGCTTGGCCGTTTGGCCACGGCTGTGGGCTGCTGATTCGCAGTTTCGGCGGCAACTCGAAGGTATCGACACTGTTTCCGCGCTGAAAGCCACCTCTCGAGTCCCTGCTCCGGTGGTGGCGCTGGTCACACTGACCCTGCTGGCCTGGTGGTTCAAGATGCCTGTTGAAACCATTGGCACGCGGTTCGGCGGCATTCCCCAAGGCCTGCCGGCCATGAACCTGCCGGACGTGAGCTGGACCAGCGCCAAACAATTGTTCAACCCCATTCTCACCATCGCGATGCTGGGCGCCATTGAGTCGCTGCTCTGCGCACGCGTCGCTGACCAACTGGGGGATCATCCGCAGCACAACCCGAACCAGGAATTGATGGCGCAGGGTATTGCCAATGCCGTCGTCCCGTTTTTCGGCGGCATGCCCGCCACCGGCACCATCGCCCGTACCGTGACCAACATCCGTTCGGGGGCCACTTCCCCCATCGCGGGCATCGTCCATGCCGCGACCTTGATGCTGGTCGTCCTGCTGGCCGCCCCTCTTGCCATGCACATTCCGCTGGCAGTTCTATCCGGGGTTCTGCTTTTCGTCGCCTGGAACATGGGTGAATGGCGGGAATTCGTCCGCATGCGTAAATTCAGCGGCCATTACCGCCTGATGATGATCAGCACCTTTCTCGTGACGGTGGTGTTCGACCTGACCGTGGCAGTGGAGCTGGGATTGGCGATGGCTTTTGTGCTGTTTGTTCGCCGGCAAAGCGCGATCTTCACTGCCGAAATCCAGGAGTCCCCAGCTCCCGGGGACCTGAAAGTCCGGCTGTATGGCAACCTGTTCTTTGGCGCCGCCGACAAACTGGACCCCGTCATCCGCGCTGTGGAGGTGGCACCACCAGGCACCCATGTGGTTCTGGATGCCCGGCAAATGATCTCACTGGACACGACCGGCTTGGACGCGCTGGAGCAACTGCATCGCGCCATCAGCAAACGGGGCGGCCGGCTGCGCATGGTCGACTTGAACCCCCAGCCGAGGTCGCTCATCGAACGGGCAGGCTTTGCCGAGCATGCTGGCCTGGAGCGAAGCCAGACCTTCGAGGGAAGTCCGGCAGGCGACTGAACCCCGCTTTGCCACCGAGCCTCCCAAGGCCGATAAAATGATCGTTTTTCCATTCGGCCACTTTTGAGACGGCAGTCACCTGCCCTCCACACTCCATGTCCATCTTCGCCCGTCCCCATTACGATTCCGAGGTCACCCAGTTCCTGGACAAGCTCAAGGCAGATCGGCCCGAACTCGAAGCCCAGCAACGCGAAGGCCGCGCCCTTCTGTGGGACAAGGACATCGACCGCGAAGCCCAGGCGCAGGCCCAAGCTGCCCGTGTGCCTCAGAAGCCCTACGTCTACCAGACCGAGCCCAGCCAGCACTGATCAGGCCGCAGCTCAACTGATTGCCTGATCACGCTGCCAAACACCCGGCCATGACACCCGACGCCCCCGCGCTCGCCGACCCACCCGAAGGCCTTGACCAGGTTCTGCCGGCCGTTGTCGACAACGTGGCCGTTGCGCGTCTGTACGGAGAGCCCTTGTTCCAGTTGCCGCGGGATCTGTATATCCCGCCTGACGCGCTTCAGGTGTTCCTCGAGGCGTTCGAAGGGCCGCTGGACCTGCTGCTGTATCTCATTCGCAAGCAGAACTTCAACATCCTCGACATTCCCATGGCAGGCGTTACCCGCCAGTACTTGAGCTATGTGGAGGAAATACGGGCCACCAATCTGGAGTTGGCTGCGGAGTATCTGCTCATGGCAGCCATGCTCATCGAGATTAAGTCTCGCATGTTGTTGCCGCCCAAGAAGACCGCCGAAGGGGAAGAACCGGAAGATCCGCGCGCCGAGCTGGTTCGCCGCCTTCTCGAGTACGAGCAGATGAAGCTGGCCGCCCAGCAATTGGCCGACATTCCGCAATACGGGCGCGACTTCCTGCGGGCGCAGGTCTATGTCGAGCAATCGCTGCAGCCGCGCTTCCCGGACGTCAACGTGGACGATCTGCAAGCGGCCTGGCGCGACATTCTCAAGCGCGCCCGCCTGGTTCAGCATCACCGCATCAGCCGCGAACAACTCTCGGTGCGGGAGCACATGAGCATCGTGCTGCGCAACCTCCAGGGCAAACGTTTCGTGGAGTTCGGCGACCTCTTCGATGTCAGCAAGGGTTCGCCTGTGCTGGTGGTGACCTTCATTGCCACGCTGGAGTTGGCCAAGGAGCGCCTGATCGAGCTGACCCAGGCCGAGGCGTTTGCCCCCATCTACGTACGCCTGACCTATACCCCTGCCTGAGCAGCACCCGCCAGCGCAGCCCTACCGACCTGGCGAACGTCCGCCTACCCCTGTTTCGCGCCAACGCTTTTGCCCATGAACACCACCCATGCGTTTGATGTCCTGATCATTGGCACAGGCTTGGCCGGTATGACCGCTGCCCTGCAACTGGCTCCGACCATGCGCGTGGCCATGGTCACCAAGCGCGGCTTGTCCGACGGCTCCAGCCAATGGGCCCAGGGCGGCATTGCAGCTGTCCTCGCAGAAGGCGACTCGTTCAACGCTCACGTGGAAGATACTCTGGTCGCCGGGGCCGGGCTGTGCGATGAAGAAGCCACGCGCTTTGCCGTGGAACACGCCCCAGCCGCCATCGCATGGCTGCGCGAACTGGGGGTGCCCTTCTCCACCGAAAACGGCGCACTCCACCTGACACGCGAAGGTGGCCACAGCCACCGCCGAATCGTCCATGCGGCGGACGCCACCGGTGCGGCTGTTCAAGCCACGCTCAGTCAACGCGTGCGCTCGACGCCCAACATCTCGCTGTTCGAGAACCATATGCTGGTCGACCTCATCACCGACCGGCGATTGAAGAAGGCCCCGGCCAACGGGCAGACTGGCCGCTGCTATGGCGCCTATGTGCTCAATGAACTGAGCGACGAAGTCGAGACTTTCACAGCGCCGCACACCATCCTCGCCACTGGCGGCGCAGGCAAGGTATACCTCTACACAACCAACCCTGACACTGCTACAGGCGACGGCATCGCTGCCGCCTGGCGTGCCGGCTGCAGCGTGGGCAACATGGAGTTCATCCAGTTCCACCCCACTTGCCTGTACCACCCTCAGGTGAAAAGCTTCCTCATCACCGAGGCCGTTCGCGGCGAAGGAGGCCAGCTCAAGCTGCCTCCCAGCCAGGGCGGCAAGCGTTTCATGCCCGAGCACGATGCACGAGCCGAGCTGGCGCCGCGGGACATTGTGGCCCGGGCCATTGACTTCGAGATGAAGAAGCACGGTCTTGACTGTGTGCACCTGGACATCTCGCACCAGGACCCTCAGTTCCTCAAAGAGCACTTTCCGACCATCTATGCGCGATGCATGGAGCTGGGCATTGACATCACCAAGGAGCCCATCCCCGTCGTGCCAGCCGCGCACTATACCTGCGGAGGCGTGGTAACCGACCTCTCCGGCAGGACAGACATCGAGGGACTTTATGCCGTGGGCGAAACCACCTGCACTGGGCTGCACGGTGCCAACCGCCTGGCCAGCAACTCACTGGTGGAGTGCATGGTTTTTGCGCAGGCTGCGGCCAACGCCATCGCTGGCGGTCCCACGCACGAACAGCCCGCCATTCCGGTCTGGGACGACAGCCGGGTGACCGACGCCGACGAAATGGTGGTGATATCGCACAACTGGGACGAACTGCGCCGTTTCATGTGGGACTACGTGGGTATTGTCCGAACCAACAAGCGTCTCGAACGCGCTGCGCACCGAATTGCGCTTCTCCAGGCCGAAATCGACGAGTTCTACGCCCAGTTTCACGTCACCCGCGATCTGCTGGAGTTGCGAAATCTGGTCCAGGTGGCCGACCTTATCGTGCAGTCTGCCTTGCAGCGCCATGAAAGCCGTGGTCTGCATTTCAGCCGCGACTACCCGGACCGCCTGCCGGAAGCCAAACCAACCATCCTGAACCCATTGGCGGAATAGGCTCCCTGAAGGGGGAAAGTGGTGCGAATAGCGCCACAAGCCACATGTATTCCTGCCCAAAGACTGCAAACTCGTAACATCCGCGCTACAGTATGAACATGCTCTCAGACGCGGACCCAGCCATTCAGCCACCTCGGACCGACGCACCGTCGGCGCCAGAGAGTGCTGCTGCGGCCAGTTTTGCCGCTTTGCTCAAGCAGTTGGCCTACCTTGGCCCCGAGGACGTCGAGCAAGTGCGGCAGGCCTATCGTCTGGCTGACGAAGCCCACCTGGGTCAGATGCGCAAGAACGGCGACCCCTACATCACGCACCCGATTGCGGTCGCTGGCATCTGCGCAACCTGGAAGCTTGATGCACAGGGTTTGATGGCTGCCTTGCTCCACGACGTGATGGAAGATTGCGGCATCACCAAAGCCGAGCTGGTTGAGCGCTTTGGCAGTTCGGTGGCAGATCTCGTCGACGGACTGACCAAACTGGAGAAGCTCGAGTTCGATTCACGGGAGCAAAACCAGGCGGAATCCTTCCGAAAGATGCTCCTGGCAATGGCCAAGGACGTGCGAGTCATCCTGATCAAGCTGGCCGACCGGACACACAACATGCGGACCATGGGCGACATGCCTCGTTCGAAATGGGGCCGGATCAGCAGCGAAACGCTGGAAATCTACGCCCCCATTGCGCACAGGCTGGGCCTGAACAATACCTACAGGGAACTGCAAGACCTTTGTTTGCGATTCCTTCACCCCTGGCGCTACGATGTCCTGTCCAAGGCACTGAACAAGTCCCGAGGCAGACGAAAAGACCTGATCGCCCGCGTTCAAACTGAAGTGGAAGAAGCGTTCGAAAAGGTCAGCATGCCCGTGCGCATCCTGGGGCGCGAGAAAACGCTCTACTCTGTCTACAAGAAAATGGACAGCAAGCACCTGTCCTTCTCCCAGGTCACCGACATCTACGGTTTTCGGGTCATCGTGCCAGAGGTCAACGATTGCTACACCGGGCTTGGCATTCTGCACCAGCTGTACAAGCCTGTGCCAGGCAAGTTTCGTGACTACGTTGCCATCCCGAAAGTCAACGGCTACCAGTCGCTGCACACCACCTTGATCGGACCGGTCAACACCAACATCGAGTTTCAGGTGCGAACCGACGCGATGGACGTGGTCGCAGAGTCTGGCGTTGCTGCCCACTGGCTGTACAAGGCAGACTCTCCAGACAGCGACACCTCACAACGCCTGGGCACGCAGTGGCTTCAGTCTTTGCTGGACATTCAACGCGAAACCCACGACGCCACCGAGTTCTGGGATCACGTCAAGATCGACCTGTTCCCCGATTCGGTCTATGTGTTCACGCCGGCGAGCAAGATTCTCTCTTTGCCACGCGGCGCCACCGTCATGGACTTCGCCTACGCTATCCACAGTGATGTGGGCAACCATGCCGTGGGTGCGACGGTGAATGGCGAGCACAGTCCCCTGCGCACCGAACTGAACAACGGTGACGTGGTGGAAATTCAAACGAACCCGCGGTCGGAACCCAATCCCGCCTGGCTGTCATTTGTCCGCACCGGACGTGCGCGCTCCAAGATTCGCCACCACCTCAAGACAGTGGCGCACGAAAAAGCCCAGGAACTGGGCAAGCGCATGCTGATTCAAGCACTTCGCGGAGAAGGTATTGCCACCCTCCCGACCGAAGACGAAGAGCACCAGGCCACTTGGGACAAGCTGTTGCGCTTCACTGGCAACAAGTCACGTTACGAACTGCTCACCGACATCGGCATGGGCAAACGCATTGCGTCCATGGTGGGCAAGAAGCTGGCGGTGCTGCTGAGCGAAACCGGGCAACGTCCGGACGCCGTCCTCATCAGCACGGAGCGCTACCTCGGCGGCCAGGAAGAGAAAGTCACGCAAGGTGCCGTCAGCCTCGATGGCAGCGAAGGTGCCTCGGTACAGTACGCCTCATGCTGCCGCCCCATCCCGGGAGATCGCATCATCGGATATCTGGGACGCGGCGAAGGCCTGGTGGTTCACACAGAAGATTGCGCGGTGGGTCGCAAACTCATGCACCGCGACAGCGAGCGCTTCCTGCAAGTGGAGTGGGCCGAGGAACCCACTCGTCTCTTCGACGCGCAGTTGGTGGTCACCGTGACCAACGGAAAAGGTGTGCTCGCCCGTGTGGCTTCGGCGATAGCCGCAGCGGAAGCCGACATTACCCATGTCGACATGGGAAACGAACCGGGTCAGACCACCATCGAGATCCGTTTCACCGTCGCCGTCCGAGACCGCGTGCACCTGGCCACGGTGATTCGCGGACTCAAGCGCACACCTGCCGTGGTCAAGGTGATGCGTGGGAAGCCCTCCTCGTCGCGCTGAAAGATCCGCCAGATCACACCGGGTTCGGGTATTTCACCTCCAGTATTTCGACCTCCTGGGCACCGCCTGGCAAGTTCAGGCGCACCACATCCCCCTCACGGGACTTCAGCAGGGCGCGCGCGACCGGAGATATCCAGCTGACCTGGCCTTTGGAGTTGTCGGCCTCATCAATCCCCAGAATGGTGATGGTCGTTTCCTTGCCGTCGTCATCGGCGTAGGTTACCGTCGCGCCAAAGAAAACCTGATCGTTGCCCCTGTGCAACGACGGGTCCACCACCTCCGCGATTTCCAGGCGCTTGGTCAGAAAACGAATCCGACGGTCGATCTCACGCAGCCGCTTCTTGCCATAGAGGTAGTCGCCATTTTCAGAGCGATCACCATTCTTGGCCGCCCAATGGACGGTTTCAACGATTTTGGGACGCTCATCGTCGATCAGGCCCAAAAGTTCCGCTCGCAGACCGTCGTACCCGGCCCGCGTGATGTAGTTTTTCCCGCCTGGCGCAGGAGAGGGCGGAGAGGCAAGGTCATCGTCCTCTTCCTCATGATCGGATTCTTTGGTGAATGCTTTGCTCATGACAACCAAAACTTTACCCCAAGCCTCCGGTCGGGATGTGGCCGCATGGCCGCTTCGGCACGCGAGCACACTCGACGCATCCCGAGAGGCCAGAAAAAAGAAAAGCCCACAGCTTTCACTGTGGGCTTTGTCTATCAATAGGTGGCGCGGCTGGCAGGATTCGAACCCACGACCCCTTGGTTCGTAGCCAAGTACTCTATCCAACTGAGCTACAGCCGCGCAAGAATGAAATTATAACATGGTTTTTTCTGTCTGGAAATGACTCAGTCCTCAGACCAAAAAACCAAGTGCCCGCCCCATCAAACCAAATGGAACATGAAGAGACTGGTCACCTTTCCGAAATGCCCATGTCCGGCAGTTCCCACGATGGATTTTGCCGCTCGGTACGCCATCGCGTCGTGGAACTTCGGCCCAAAGTGGAAACGACCTGGTCAACGAACAGGTGTGCATCCTCACGCCAATGCCGATGCCTGAGAGAGTCCAAGTGGGCGCATGCCCTTCCAGGCAGACGGCGGGGGATCGAGCCACCATCCTCGGCCGATGAGTGTAATGTTCCGCCAATCGGCAATCCGCCTTTGCGACGGAGGAGCAGTCGACGCGCCTCTGTAAACGGCAATGCACTGCAGAGGAGCCAAATGTGTTCTCAGGCCGAAATGGGTGATGTCACGGCCTGCTGCCGCCACTCACGGGGCGTGAGACCGTACAGCTCCTTGAACGAGCGGCTGAAGTGCGCCGCTTCATTGAAGCCCCAGGAAAATGCGATGTCGCTGACGCTTCGGCTGGTCAGACGAGGGTCCACGAGATCGCGGTGGCAGGCCTCCAACCGCCACTGCCAGATCAATCGTGACAGGGGCATGGGCTCACTGCGGAACAGCCGTGCCAGATGGTCAGGCGACAGACCGGCCGCCTGGGCTACGCTGCCCACAGACAGACCGGGATCCCGCAGGCGCTCCTTCACGTAGGCCTTGATGCGCGCAAGATGGTAGGCGTGCAGGTTGGAAGGACGGCTCGAATTGGCTTGAGGCAGGCTGCGCAGACCGGCCGCAATCATCTGGGTGATGGCATCGGACACCCCTTGCGCAGAGGCCGGGTGCAGGCGGTTGGCCTGGTTGCGCAAGGTACCCACCATGGACAGCAGCAGGTGACCGGCCGCCCCGTCGCCAGGCACAGTGGTCGCAGTGAGTTCTTCCAGCCCGGTCACATGCTGCTCCAGGTGCGAGCGCGGCAGCCTCAGGACCAAGACGTGGTGCTCCTCGTCGTCAAACATCAGATCGTAGGGACGCGTGGAGTCGTAGAGCACGAAATCGCCTGGGTTGACCAAGGCAACTCGACCGTCTTGGCACACCATGCCCTTACCGGCCTGCTGCAGCTGGACCAGGCAGTAGTCCTCGCCCGAACGGGACACGTGCAGCGGCGTACGCCGCACTCGCGATACGTTGGCGCGCAACTCGGTCAGATCCAGGCCGCCGATGCGGGCGAACTCTATCTCGCCGAACAGCGCCCTCTCCTGGGGCCTGTCGCACTCCAGTTGCACGTAAGTGGAGCAGATCATGTCCAACCAATATTCGAAGCGTTGGTCCTCTGGCACCTCAATGGTGGCCATTCGATTTCGCAGCGGACAAGCAGGGACGCTCGGCTGAACATTCAATGACGGGAGCTTGGTTTCCACGATGTTCTCCTCAGGTGTGCGATTCAGCAAAGCAAGACACGCACCAGGGATTCGAACTTACCTCTGCAGGCCAACGCACCGCATCGGGTTCAACCCGCACCACGGCACATGGAGGGCGCCCGCCGCGCGTTCCGCAGGTCTCAGACAAGTTTCAGGCCGGATTCAGACAAGCGGCTCGCGCAAGGCTTTGCGTCGGGTTGATCCGGTCGGAATGAACCAAGCGCGGCGCCGCGTGCGTGCAAGCCGGAAACACCCCCGCGACCTACGCTAAAGCCTCGTTCCAAACCACCACAACAAGGCCTCACATGCAAGACGAGCAACCCACCTCCGCCGGGCATCACACCCGCCGACAGTTCCTGGTCCAGGGCACCGCACTGGCGGCCGCCAGCGTTGCCGCACCCCAGGTGTTCGCGGCCGACGACGTGATCAAAATCGGCTACCTAACGCACCGCACCGGCCCATTCGCCCCATTCGCTGAGGCCGACGGCTTCATCCTGGACAACGCCGCCAAAGCACTGGCCGGCGGCCTGAACATCGGTGGCAAGAAGTACCGCGTCGAGTTCTTCGCCAAGGACGACCAGAGCAACCCCGACCGCCAATCCAACCTCGCGGCCGAGCTGATCAACAAGGACGAGGTCGACCTCATGCTCGGCCACGCCACGATCGGCCCTGGCATCGCCCAGCAGTGCGAGCTCAACGGTGTACCCTGTATCACCACCATGACACCGTGGCAGGCCTGGATGTTCCCGATGAAGGGCGACCCCGCCAAGGGCTTCAAGAACGTCTTCCACTTCTTCTGGGGTATCGAAGATATCGCCAATGTCTACCTGGACATGTGGAGGGACCTGAAGCTGCCCAAAGTGATCGGTGCCGCCTTCGAGAACACTGTGCCCGGAAGCGCATTCGGCGATGCCAAGTTCGGCTTGCCAGCCCACTTCGCCAAAGCCGGCTACAAGGTCGTCGACATCGGCAAGTTCGCACCCGGCAGCAACGACTTTTCTGCCCAGATCCAGGCGTTCAAGACTTCGGGCGCGGAGATCGTCACCGGCCTGTTCGCACCGCCCGAGTGGGCAAGCTTCGTCAAGCAGAGCGCGCAGATGGGCTACAAGCCCAAGGTGATGACCATCGCCAAGGCCCTGCTCTTCTCAGGCGGTGTGCAGGCGCTGGGCAAGAGCGCCAACGGCATGTCCACCGAGATCTGGTGGTCGCCCGCCTACCCGTTCAAGAGCAGCCTGACCGGTCAGACCGCGCGCCAGCTGGCTGGTGCCTACACGGCCGCCACCCAAAAGGAATGGACCCAGCCCATCGGCGTGATGCACGCCCTGGTGGAAGCGGGCATTGCCGCGCTCAAGGCCAGCGGCGACCCGAAGAACCCGCAGAAGGTGGCCGACGCCATCCGCAACATGAAGCAGGACACCGTGATCGGCCGCCTGGACTTCGCGGGCAGCGGCATCAAGAACGTGTCGAAGATGCGCGTCGTTGGAGGCCAGTGGATCATCGACGACAAGGGCAATCTCGACATCGTCGTGACGCACAACGGCACCGCCCCGGAGATCCCGGTCCAGCGCAAGTTCATGTTGCTGGGGGCTTGAAGACCATGCAGCGCGCGGTGTGCGGAAACGGCCCCGTTTCGGAGGCCACATGACCCCTCTTCTTTCCTTGAACGGCGTGCACAAGGCCTATGGCCGCACACCCGTGATCCGTGGTCTCGACCTGGCGGTGGCCGACGGCGAGTTCGTCGGCGTGATCGGTCCCAACGGCGCGGGCAAGACCACCGCTTTCGGGCTGATCGCCGGGCACTTGCGCAGCGACGGCGGGAACATCCGTCTGCAAGGGCGCGACATCACCGAGCTGAGCGCCGACCAGCGCTGCCGCGCGGGCATCGGCCGCACCTTCCAGATCCCCCAACCCTTTGCCGGCCTGAGCGTCTACGAAAACACGCTGGTGGCCGCGACCTATGGCGCCGGCCTCGAGATCGATCAGGCGGCCGACGCCGCCTGCGATGCCTTGCGCCGCTGCGGTCTGTCGGCCCAGGGCAACCAGCCCGCCGGCGGCCTGACGCTGCTGCAGCGCAAGCGGCTGGAGGTGGCGCGCGCCCTGGCCACCTCGCCGCGGATCCTGCTGCTCGACGAAGTCGGCGGCGGCCTGACCGACGCAGAGGTGAACGAGCTGCTGGAACTGGTCAGCGAGATCCATGCCCAGGGCGTGACCGTGCTGTGGATCGAACACCTGGTGCACGCGCTGGTGAAGGTGGTTCGCCGCCTGGTGGTGCTCACCGACGGCACCCTGCTGGCCGACGGCCCCCCGGACGAGGTGATCGCCAGCCGGCTGGTGCGCGAGACCTACCTGGGCGCCGAACTCGACATGGAAGCGGAGGTACAACATGCTGCAGGTTGAGCAACTCGATGCGCACTACGGCCTGTTCCAGGCGCTGTTCGGCGTGAGCATGCGCGTGGAGCCGGGCCAGACGCTGGCGCTGATCGGATCCAACGGCGCCGGTAAGACCACGCTGCTGCGCACCTTGGCCGGTGCATTGCCCGCGCGCCCGCAGAGCATCCGCCTGGATGGCGAGTGCATCAGCGCCGGACACGAACTCGACCGCCTTCGCCAGGGCATTGCCCTGGTGCCCGAAGGGCGGCGGCTGTTTCCCAGCCTCACGGTGCGCGAACACCTGGCGCTGGCCCAGCGCAACGGCCGGCCCGGCGCCTGGACCATTGAGCGCGTGCTCGACGAAATGCCTGTGCTGCGCGAGCTGCAGGCGCGGCCAGCCACCGCCATGTCCGGCGGTCAGCAACAACTGGTGGCGATCGCCCGCGCATTGCTCTGCAACCCGCGCTACCTGCTGTGCGACGAGGTGTCGCTGGGCCTGTCCCCACTGGCGGTGGAAGATGTCTACCGGCTGCTGCGTCAGGCCAGCGCATCGGGCATGGCGCTGGTGCTGGTGGAGCAGAACGTCCGCCGCGCCCTCAACGATTCCGACCGCTACGTCTGCCTGCAAAAGGGGCGCGTGGTGCTCGAAGGCGCGTCCCTGGAAGC
>JBNKNN010000057.1:0-3870 GCA_050293865.1 Hydrogenophaga sp.
AGAGCAGGACGTCAGTCTGGTTCAAGCGCGCGGCCAGCTCGTCGTCGGAAACCAGGCCGGCAAACTTCACGGCGTCCGTGACGCCAAGCCGGTCGACTTCGCTTTCCAGGAACGCCATATAGACCATATTGCTACAGCCGCCAACGACTAGCAGCTCCACCTCCAGGCCGAGGTCCCGGGCCTCTGCCACGATTCGAATGCAGTCTTCCAGGCGTTTGTGGGGCACCACTCGACCTAGCACAGTCAGGCGCATGGGCTGATGGGGTGCTGGTCGTTCGACAGCTTCACGCTGGAAAACGGGGAAACTGGGCATGACCGGGGGCACGACTTTGGCGCTTTGGCATTCAAACACCTTGCGCAACTCGTCAAGGTTGAGCTTCGAGTTGCAAACGAGCAAGTCGAATTCGGCCAGTCGTGGGAATTGCTCATAGGAGCGCTCGCAAAGATCTGCGGTAACGGGCTCGTGCTCGCGAAGGAGGTCCGGCGGCGTGACGCCGTGAAAATAGCAGATCTTCCTGTTTGGCATGGACAGCAAGGTGTCCAGGTGCCTGTCGATGATGGAATAGCTCACCAGCAAGGTGCTGTCTCCCGCGCCATTGGCGAGCAATTCGTCGATCGGGTGCACGGGCATCAGATCTCCACTGAATCGCTCTGCGAAAAGCTTGGTGGGGACGCCTGCTGCGGTCAGGTCTCGAGCCAGGTAGGTGCAATGGTTGCCCACCGCATCGCGCAAGTGGATGTCCGGGGCAGCAATCGTGACGCGCTGAGTGCTCATGTCGGGTTCCGTGGCGGGCTTCAGTTGATGCCCAAGGCCTTGAGGCGGTGCAGGTAGCGCACGGCGATGTTGAACACCGTGTGGTTGTTTGCAATCTGTTCCTGACCCGCCAGCGCGATCTTTCGGGTTTGCTCCGGATCATCAATGCACTTGACCATGGCCTGCGCCGCAGCGTCAACGTCAGGGTCCATCCAATACTGATCTTTGTACTCGACGTAGTCGCCTTTTTGCAGTTTGACCAGCGGGCCGTCCACCACATAGGCAGTGCCTTCGAAGGCGAAGTCCACACTGCCGGAGAAGTTGGTCGAAATGACTGGCTTGCCCACGTACATGGCCTCAGCCACCACACGGCCAAAACCTTCTGAGCGGTGCAGCGATACGAACACATCGCAGCAATCGATCAGCGCCAGCATGTCGCTGCGAGAGAGAAACTCGTCGATCAAGATGATGCGCTCGTCTTTCGCCACTTGCTCAAGCAGTTCTTCGTACTCAGGCACTCCGCGGCGCGAATTCATGATCTTGACAACCAGGCGTACGTCGGTACGTGAGGGCGGGAAGGCTTTGGCGAACGCACGCAAGGCACCGGTGGGGTTCTTGCGTTTGATCCAGGAGTTGCAGTCGAACACCGACAGGAACGCAAACGCCTGCTCCGGAATACCGAAGTGCGCTTTGCCGCGCGGGGCAAAGAACGGCTTGTCCACCGCCAATGGCATGTAGGTCACTGGTTTGTCTGTGGCTGCCTGAAACATCTTCTGTACGTACTTCGACTGGGCCCAGATTTCGTCAGGGATGTTCAGCAGCGGTCGCCATGGCTCAGGCCACACGGGCAACTCCCACTGCCAGGCGCAAATGTTGTAGCGCCCGGCCAGAACAGGAGCCCAGCGCTTCATCAGCAACTGGTAGGTGTCGGCCGCGGGCAGGTTGATCAGGTTGGTTCGCGCAACTGGCTCGTCCTGCACGAAGTCGTCCGTCCACTCTTCAGACGAGATGGTCGTGGCGATGGCAATAGGAGCAGGGCAGACCGACGTTTCAAAGCCGGCACGAAGCAGGGCACGGGTCGCGGTGCGTGCGTCTTCGCCAATACCGAATTGCCCGTTGGGCAAGCCAATGACGTTGATGCCGTCCGATTTGAAAGTGCCTACCGGACGACCCATGCGGATGTGGTTGAACGATGGCGCCGGGTGGCTCACAAGTCCGTCAAGCAGGGCACGCAGTTCGCCTTCCTTGATGGCCCACCATTCGTTGTAGAGTTCCACGTCGCCTTGGTGTAGCGCCTCGACGAAGCTCGGTGTACCCGCGTGAAACACCGGCAATAGCAGGGCGAGGTTAGGTAGATGAGAAAGCTTGCCGCCGAAGGCCTCGCAGGGTGCGTTGAGGAAGTCGAGTTCCTCTTGAGTCGGTGACAGGAAGCGGTACTCGCGCTGGCCAAGAGACAGACGCCAGTACATGAACTGTTTACGACCCATGGCCGTCGACAAATCCATGCTCTGAATATCCGGGCGGGTGTTCCATGCAGCCACTGCGCCCTTGGTGATCGTCAGCACGGCATCTTGCTCAATGCCTTCAGCCGGCTCGCGAACGAACTTCGGGAACTGGTTGTTTTCGGGCCATTGCACGTCGTAGCTGTTGGTGCGAAGCGGATGCTCCCAGTAGGCGATGGAGTTGAGCACCTCTGCTTCGGTATCCACACCGACCCCCAGCTTTTTGTTGAGGTCCGGCCAGATGGTCAGCAACTGCGTCAGGAAGAACGGTACGCGCAGTCCAGACGGCGTCTCGATATCCTCGAACAACCAGTCAAATCGGTCATTGAGTTCCTCTGCGTGACCGACTGCCAGGTGATCGTGAACCAGATTGGTGTCGTAATCTGAGACGGACTTGACCAGGCTCTCCCATTGCGACACAGCAATGCGCACTGGATTCACCTGGAGCAGTTCCCGTTTGATGAAGGGAAAGTGGAAGTCGCGGATGAGCACGTCCCAGAAGAAATGGGTGGGGTTGTGCTTGACGGTGATCGAGCTGAGCAGCAAGCGCTGCATAGGGCCGTTGTCCGGGATGCCCTTGTCCACCACATGCGTGATGTGGCGCTTGATCTTGGCCACAGAGCAGAAAGCGCCCAAGCGGAAAAGTGCATCGATGAAGTGTGTGGAGCCACCGATTTCGTAGTTGTCGATGATCTCTTGTTTTTTGAGCTTGAGCGCATCGCGCGTGTAGCGCACGGTGTCCCAGAACTTCGGAAACGCCGGGCTCATGAACACGGCGGAGCTGTAGACGATGAAGAAGCTCTGGATGTGATAGCGCACCGCGAAGCTGTCGGTGGCTCCCCACATATCCAGATGATTGTGGTCGCCATAGTTGATCATCTCGCTCAGATCATGGAACGGACCGTAGCAGCTGTCGTTGGCCAGGATCAGCTTCTTGTAGTGGGCTAGGTGCGGTGTCAGAACGTCGATGCCGAACTTGTACGAGCCGAAGTCGTAGCCGTAGTTCTTGCGAACGACCACCACGCTACAGATGTCCAGTAGGCGGTCGATGTCTTCGCTGACGATCTCGTCGGCGGTCGAGACAAACACGATGTCGCAGCCCGCGTTCTTCAGACTTTGAAGGTAGAAGAAGACGTACTCGGCAACACGGTCAACTTTGGAAAAATGGGAGAAAACGCAGGCGTTTTCCCGCTGGCCGGGTCGGATGCTGCCCTTTTGGACGCGGACGTAGCTGGGCTTTCGTTTAGAGCTTGTCATAGATATCGATCAGTTTCTTGACCACATTGGTCCAGGCGAATCTGTTCATGAGTTCGTCCGCCAAGGCTTGGCGATCTGTGGCGGCAGTCTCAAAGGATTGCGCCATGCCCTTGGCGATGTCAGCCGTGTCTTCCGGGTTGACATAGATGGCGTTGTCGCCAAAGTACTCGCGCGTTGAGCCCTCAGATGTGATGACCAGTTTGCTGCCTTGCACTGCCGCTTCCAGAGCGGCAAGGCCAGGGGTTTCCAGCGTGCTGGGCAAGCAGAACAGCTCGCAGGCCTGGTAGGCAGAACGCAGCAGGTCTGCGTCATGAGGCAAGGGTCCCAAGTACTCGAGTTGGCCTGGCAGCGCGGCAG
>JBNKNN010000058.1:0-14059 GCA_050293865.1 Hydrogenophaga sp.
CATGAATCCGGTGGCCTGACGTTTCCTCTCTCCTCGGAAACGTCGCAAGGCGCCGGATCTTTTTTTGTCTGCGCGCATGCACAAAATTCAGGCCGCTACCAACAGTGCATCGTCCACCCAGCGGCGTAAGGCCTGGGCTACCCAAAGGGCCGCATCGTCGCCCTTTGCCTGTGCGCATTCTTGTTCGCACCATACGCCGAAGGGTGTGCCGCTGGCACAGGCTGCCAGCAACATGGCTTCGTCCGTGTTCACTGATCGCCATTGTGTCACCAGGTTTTTGCGCCATATGAGGAGACTGTGCTGCAACGCTTGCGGCTCGGTGGTGGCGCCTTGATGATCGCGGGCGGTAAGGTCCTCACTGAGTGTGCGCCAAACGGGCTCGATTGCCCACTGCAGGGTGAGTAGCTGGACGCTGGGAGCGAGGGCGAATCGCAGGGCAGGCCAGTCGCCGACCGGCGTACTGGCCACTGCCTCAAACGACAGTATCGGAGCGTCCTCTGCGTCAAACGCCAGACTCATGGCCCACTCCATGCGCGCAAGGTCCAGAATCGCGGCGTGCGGCAGGTGCTGGGCATTGACAGGCAGCGCGAGCCAGTCACACAAACGGTGCCCGAACCAGCGAATGGAAGGGTGTTGCGAAGGGTTGTCTCTCAGGTAGGCCAAAGCAAGCGAGGCGAACCGGTCGTCGCCGATGGCTGCGTGCAAGGCCGGATAGTTGGCTCGCAAAGCCTCCACAAGGCGTGCGGTGTAAGCGTGTTGGTACACATCCAGGCGCGCAGACTGTGCAAACGCAGTTTGGCCGAAGCAACCGTTTGCTGGCCCTGCGTGCATGGCTTGCTTTGTGACCAGCGCCGCCAGCATCTTTTGTTGCTCGCGCAGTGGATTCCTCTGGCTGGGGATCAAGGGAGTGCTGCTCACGCCGTCGCCTCCGTTTCCCCATGCGGCTGGGCTGAACGGCGATCCTGGCAAGCCTTCTCACTCTCCTGGCGCGCACGGTTCAACTCGTCAATCAGCTGGGCCAGAGAGGGGATGTTGTCGTCGCGTTCGATCATGGTGGGAACAGGTCCCAGGCGTTCGATCGTGTAGCGATAGAGGTCCCATACACCTTCACACACCGGATGGTCATGGGTATCGATGAGAAATCCGTTGGCGTCGGTTTCATGTCCGGCCAGGTGAATCTGACGAATGCGCTCTGCAGGCATGGCGTCGATGAAGTCATGGGGGTCGAATCCGTGATTGCGTCCGCTGACATAGACGTTGTTCACGTCCAGCAGCCACTCACAAGCCGTGCGCTGCATCAACTCGCGTATGAACTCCCATTCGGTCATTTCATCCGCCTTCCAGCGGATATAGCTGGAAACGTTCTCCAGCACGAGCGGGCGTCCCAGCGTGTCTTGAACGCGTTGGATACGGTCGGTAAGATGGCTCAGGGATGCTTCCGTATAGGGTAGCGGCAGCAGGTCGTGCAAGTTGTGACCTTCCACGCCGGTCCAGCACAGGTGGTCGGAAACCCATGCAGGTTCAACGCGGTCGACAAGGGCTTTGAGCGATTTCAGATAATCCCGGTTGATGGCGTCGGTGCCTCCAATCGAGAGAGACACTCCGTGCATGACCATCGGCGTATCGCGCCGGATGGCATCCAGGTTTTCCAGTGGCTTGCCGCCTGGAACCATGTAGTTCTCGCTGATGATCTCCAGCCAGTCGACGCCCCATCGGGATGCCGTTTGTTGCCTGAAGTCGGCGTAGTGGTCGGTGCGCAAGCCCAAGCCGAAGCCAGTGATGTGCTGTGTGCTCATGGCTAGGCGGGTCCAGTGATGGTTGAGTGGCACGATATGAGTGCCTGCCTGCGCCACCCTTCTCGCAAGGTAGGTTCGGGTGGCGAGGCAGGCGTTCTCTCGCTGAAACGAAAGAACGATGGTCCGCAATTACATCACTTTGCCGCCCGCCTTGGTGCACTCCTCTGCGGACGACTTGCTCACCCAACCCTGGCCTTTGCAGCTGTTCTGACCCTTGCACTCGTTGCTGGCAGTCTTGCACTCCGAGGTGCCTTTGCAACTGTTGATGCCCACGCAATGGACGCTGCCTTCGGCTGCAGTTGCAGTCAGTGGTGCTGCGCCCATGGCGAACAGGGCGGCAGCTGTGGCAGCGGCGAGGCTGGCTTTGGTCTTGGCGTTCATGTGTCTCTCCTGTGTGTCTTGCGACATTGGTCAGTTGAAGCCGTCGGACGACATGCCCGACGGGGTGAGCGAACGTCAGGATGTTGACGCTCGCTGAGACTTGGTCGAACCATCTGGCCATGTCTTACAACTGCGCTACTTCGGGAAACGCATTGCGTACCAAAGACTTCATGGGTAAACCCTTGATTGGTACTAATAAGTAATACCAAGGGAGTTGTGTTGTGCAACAGTGGATCAAAAGTTGTGCCCAAAAAAATTTTCTAGCGCATTATTCGTTTGTCCCGTAAATGCACAGGGACCACTCCGGTGAGAAAGGCCGAACAGATCGCACCTAAGGTTCCTCGAGAGCCTTCGCAAAGGGAAGCGACTCGGTCAACCGGCGTCAGGGAGCAGGCCACGGGGCTTGGCAGAGAACAGGATTTAGCTGTCACGACACCCAATCAAACAACACGAGGCCCGCATTGGCCCGGAAGCAATTCGCTTCCGGGCTTTTTTCTTGCGCAAGCAGCCAACCCACGGGCGTGATCAACGGATCGCTCAAGAGGCCGGGCCAGCACCACCGGAAGCCCCTGTGGCCGGCTCTCGCTGTTGCTCAAGGGCCTAGGGGACCTCTGCATAACCTGCGCGGCTTGCCTGCATTCGAAACGAAGCGCATCGCCCGCAAAGCCGCGGCTCGATTCGGGTTCGGGCCAAAACGGGCGTCTGCCGCACCTTTGGGCTTGCGTGTGCCGCCCGGCACACGACGCACCAAGCAGGCACGACATCCATCCCGTTTTGACCTCGAACGCGCATGGCGGAGGTTGTGCAGGCGTCCTCTAGTGAAGCGGTGCAGGAGGCCGCTGGGGAGCAAGTGTGGCAGCCGACTTTTTGGTCAAAATCCGTGGCGGTGCGCGGTTTTGCAGGCTTCTGCCCAAAGGGTGTTTTCCTGGGTGGTTATTGGGGCAACGGTGGCACTGCGGAGTTGGGCGGCTCACAATGTGCTCTGTAACTATTCCCTCAGTGCGTCTTCGCCTCGACAACATGAGCATCATCGTCCACCACCTCAACAACTCCCGTTCCCAACGCATACTGTGGATGCTGGAGGAGTTGGGACTGCCCTATGAAATCAAGCGCTACGAGCGCGACGGCAAGACGATGCTTGCGCCGCCGGCATTGCGTCAGGTGCACCCATTGGGCAAGTCGCCCGTACTGGAAGACGCCGGCCTCAAATTGGTCGAGACCGGCGCCATTTGCGAGTACCTGGTAAGCAAGACGGGACAGCTAGGCGCTCCTGACAGCGGTGAAGGGCTGCTCCGCTATCGCCAGTTCATGCATTACGCCGAAGGCTCAGTCATGCCCATGTTGCTCGTCTTGCTTGTGGTGAACCGCATCCCGCTCATGGGCAAACTGGCTGCGAAGAAGGTGCAGCCCATGATCGATGTCCACCTTGACTACATTGAGGGCGAGCTTGCTTCGCGCCCATGGTTTGCGGGAGAGGCCATGAGCGCGGCGGACATCATGATGAGCTTCCCGTTGGAGGCTGCGGCCAATCGTGCAGGTCTGGGAGAGACCCGTCCGGCCACGATGGCGTGGTTGCGAAAGGTTCATGACCGCAGCGCTTACCAGGCCGCACTGTCCAAAGGCGGTGAGTACGCTTACGCCTGATGTGCCATCCCTCAAGGGTCCCTCCGCATAGCCTCCGCCACGCGCGCTCGAGGTCAAAACAGGAAGGGTGGCGTGCCTGCTTGTCGCGTCGTATGCCTGACGGCCATTGCCGCATGGTCCAAGGCGCGCACGGCGCAGGGTTTTCAGAGACTCTCTGAAAGTATTGGATTGCGAGACTAAGGGGTCTAGAATAAGATAAATGTTCGATATTCGGTACTGACGGCAGGTGGTTTGAACGAGTATTTGCCTCGTGTTCAACAACCCGATCCCGTCATGAGTACTGCCTATCAACACCGCTCCACTGTCCACAGCATCCCACGCGTGATCCGCGACACCCGTGCCTGGCGCATTCAAGTCTGGGTGTCCTTCGGCCTCGCCGCCTTTCTTTGCGCGACCGGACTGGCATACCTGCCAGGCGAGGCCATTGATCGAGCGTTCATGGTCATGGGATACGTTTTCTGTCTGACCACGGTGTTTGTGCTGTCCAAAGCCATTCGCGACAACCAAGCTGCATCGAGCGTGGGAGACAGTGAAGACTCGCCCTTGTGGCGATTCGTGACCTGGGGTGGTTTCGGCGTGGCCATGTCGCTCACCGGTTGGGGCCTGCTCCGTATGGAGGTCAATGAAACCTATCGCGCATTCATGGGCGTGTGTTGGTTGTACCTCGTGACGACAGCCTTTACCCTCGCGAAGACGCTTCGCGACCAGCATGAAGCCGATCTGGCAGATGCGCACAGGCAAGGAGCCCGAGAGGCTCGCTCGAACATGCTGGACTCGGTTGGCGAAGGACAGGCTGTGGCGAGCAGCGATGCCTGAACCGAAGTCAGCCTCCCACGCCTTGAATTCATGGATCAAAGCTGACCGCTGTTCACTCGGTCGGCGACGGAGCAAGGAGTTCCACATGCACGCGTTGAAAAATTTCCTTCCATGTTTTGGACAGCACAGAGCCAGAGCCCAGCGATGGCTCAGGTCAGCTGCTATCGCGCTAGTGATGGCCCCATGTGCAATGATGGCTGACCAAGCGCGAGGGCATGGCGGCCCGGGCGCTTCCGAGGCATCTGTCGCACTGTCGGTCTTGCCAGTCGCCTCTGTTGTGACGGCTTCCGGCGCTGGTCTCGCCAGTGCGACCGGTGCCGCCGCCGCTATCAGTGCAGTGCCTGCAGCATTGGCGGTATCAGGGGCGACTCTGTTGGTGGTAGCGGTGGAAGCCACGGCTTCAGGTGTGGTTTACGTCCTGGAGCGCGCCTCCGATGGCGCGCGGGTGAGTGTGAGAGTGATTTCTCGTGGTGCAGGGCACGCGGTATTGAGCGTGGGAGATGCCGTTGAGTCCACGGTCATCAGTGCAGGCGTTGTCTTGTCTGCTGCCGGCGAGATGCTTGCGTATATTCCCAACCGGCTGGGGGAGGCTCTTCTGCACAACGAGCGGCTGACCCGATGAGCGAAGTGAGGCTCAGAATGAACAAGCGACGATCTCCAGGGCTGCCAGGCCCTACCTTCGCCACCTCTGCCAGGCTGGCAATTGGCCTGTCGGTTGCTGTCGGGGCGGCAGTGAGCACGCCGACCGCCGCCTGGGCTGGGCGCAGCTGCGAAGAGCGACCCTTGACTGCGCATTCGATGGCGCAGGGCTTGGAGCAGGCAGCGCGAACCTGGCAGTCGTTGGAGCGAGAGCACGAAACCTCCGGCACGACAGTTGTGCTGTTGGCGCGAGCGGGGCAGGACCTTTCGGAGTATGGCCTGAATTACTCGCATGTCGGTTGGGCCTATCGCACATCCGCGTCGGCGGGCCAACCTACCTGGCATGTGGTGCACAAACTCAACCATTGCGGCTCCGACAGGGCTGCCGTGTATCGTCAGGGATTGGGGGAGTTTTTCCTTGACAACCTTTGGCGGTACCGAGCCGCATATGTTGTCCCCGATCCGAAATGGCAGACCGAATTGCACAAGGTCCTCACAAATGACCAGTCGGTCGTACGCATGCATCATCCTCGCTACAACTTGCTTGGCTACCCCTGGTCCACGCGCTACCAACAGTCCAACCAATGGGCGATCGAAACGCTGGCCTCGGCGCTAGAGCCCGGCATCGTGGATCGAAACGGTGCGCAGTCCTGGCTCCGATTCAAAGGGTATCAGCCGACGGTGTTGCACCTCAGCGCACTGAAGCGCCTGGGCGGTCGAATCGGATCAGCCAATATTGCGTTCGATGACCACCCAGGAAGTCAGCGTTGGTCCAACAGAATTGCCACCGCTACAGCTGACTCCATTTTTGTCTGGTTTCAGACACAGGGTTTAGGGTCTCCTCCCGTGTTGGTGTCGGCAGAGCGCTGATGGGGCCAAATCGTATGGCCATGGTTGGTATCAAATAGAGGGGCAACGACGATGAGGAGTCACGTTAAATGAAAAAATCCATGCGACTTTCGGAGAAGTGGTTCAACCGAGCCTTGTGGCTGGTGGCGTTTGCATTTGCCTGGTTTCTGACCGGCCTTGGCAACACGGTGGTGCGAGATCTGCCCAAGGTCGAGCAGCAGCAGTCCATTGAGGATTTCATGGACCCTCAGCGCCTGTTGGCGTTGCGAAAAGAGATCAATAGGGCAGAAGCGAACGAGCGCGACGCGATGGAAGCGCTTGATCAGGCTGAGTTGGTACACGACACCGCGCAGGCAAACAACCGCGCGGCGCGCGAAACCTTCAGCAACTGGCTGGCGACCAGGCGAGCGACAGAGCAGGGATCGCATGACCCGGAGCTGGTGCGGCGCACGAATGAGCTGGATGAGTTGCGCGCGGCGCAACGCGATGCTTTGCGCGGTGTTCAAGAACAACAGAAGATCCTGCTTGACGCCCGACAGGCGCGTCAGAGCGCAGACCGAGAACTCTCCCAAATGCGCGAGGGGGCATCGGACAGCTATCAATCAGCGCGTCGTGCTCAGGAACTGCGTGTCTTCGGTTACCGCTTGGCACTGACGCTGCCCTTGTTGGTGCTGGCCGGCTGGTTGTTCGCGCGCAAGCGCAAGGGTCCTCACTGGCCATTTGTGTGGGGGTTCATCCTTTTCTCCATGTTCGCCTTCTTTGTCGAACTGGTCCCCTACCTGCCAAGTTACGGCGGCTACGTGCGCTACATCGTCGGCATCGTTCTGACGGTCATTGGCGGGCGCTACGCCATCGGGGCACTCCAGAGCTATTTGCAGCGCCAGCGAGAGGCCGAAGCGCGACCAGAGTCAGACCGCAGGAAAGCGCTGGACTATGACAAGGCACAGGCGAGTCTGGACAAAGGCGTTTGCCCTGGTTGCGAGCGAGCACTCTCGAAGAAAGGTGAGATCATCAATGTCGACTTCTGCCCTCACTGTGGCATGAACCTTTTTCACGCATGCCGGCAGTGCGGGACGAGGCGCAACAGCCTCAGTCACTTCTGCCATAGCTGTGGTGATGAGGTCTCAACTTCTGCGAGCTGATCGGTTGCGGTGACGGACTTCTGTGTGGGGTCTTGGCCCTGCACCCTGCGCAGCGAGTGCGACATCGTTATACTGAGTGCTATCGCTTTACTTTTAACCCGCGTGTCGATCAAGGCAATGCCTTGGTGCGGGGACGTTGCTGCTTTAGCTTTGTCGTCGCTTCAGGCTTGGGGCTAGGTCTCTCGGGCGTGTTCGCTCACAGTGACAACGCTCTTGTCTGTCGACATCTGCCGATCTCGCTCGGCCTTCCCCTTTTCATTCGCCTTCGTCGGGCTGCCGCATTGCGTTCTAGCCTGTCCACGTCCATCCGTTTTCGTTTGGCATTCAAGGCATCGACTTGGTGGGGGCCGATTTCAGGTCGGTATCAGTAGCAGGAGGGGCCCCCAGTCATGTGTGGAATAGCCGGAGAAATCCGATTCGATGGTCAGGCGGTCAATGTCGATGCTTTGCTTCGCATGAACCAGCGCCACGAACCCAGGGGGCCCGATTCGCAAGGCTTGCTGATTCAGGAGCATTTGGGTTTGGGGCATCGACGCCTGAAGATCATGGATCTTTCGGATGCCTCGCAGCAGCCCATGTTTGATCCCTTGCTGGGTGTGGGTATCGTGTTCAATGGCGCGGTGTACAACCATCCAGAGCTTCGCAAGGAGCTGGAGGGCAAAGGCTATCGCTTCTACTCGCATGGCGACACTGAAGTTCTGCTCAAGGCCTATCATGCATGGGGCCCGGACTTCGTCAAGCGCCTTAACGGCATGTTTGCGTTTGCCATTTGGGAGCGGGACAGTGGCAAAGTCCTCTTGGGGCGCGATCGCCTGGGTATCAAACCGCTTTATCTGGCTCCTGTTCGTGGCGGACTGCGGTTTGCGTCTGCTCTCCCGGCGCTGTTGGATGCAGGTGGTGTCGATACCAGCATCGACCCTCTGGCTCTGAACCACTATCTGTCGCTGCACGCCATTGTTCCGGCGCCCCGCACCATTTTCAACGGCGTTCGAAAGCTGGCACCCGGAACGCTCTTGTTTGTTGAACCCGATGGCAGGACTCGAGAGGAGCGTTACTGGTCGCTCAGCTACGAGCGCACATCTGACGAAGAGAACCGCTCGTTCGACGACTGGCGCGACATCTTGCTCGATGGGCTGCGTGCGTCGGTCAAGCGCCGGCTGGTGGCCGACGTGCCGGTTGGCGCCTTGCTCTCCGGGGGCGTGGATTCCAGCCTGATCGTGGGCCTGATGAGCGAGGCAGGTGTGTCCAACCTGCGCACCTACAACGTTGGATTTGAGGATGTAGGGGGCGAGAAGGGCAACGAATTTGAGTATGCCGACATCGTCGCGCAGCGTTTTGGCACCGAACATGAGCGTATCTTCGTGCCAGAGCAGCAGCTTCTGACTCGCCTGCCGGAGGCCATTGGTGCGATGAACGAGCCTATGGTCAGCCATGACTGCATTGGTTTTTACCTGCTGTCAGAGGCGGTATCGCGTCATAGCAAGGTGGTTCAAAGCGGGCAGGGCGCGGATGAAGTGTTTGGCGGCTATCACTGGTATCCCAAGCTCGACGGTAGCGCGCAACCGGTGCAAGACTATCTGGCGGCCTTCTGCGACCGCGACCATGCAGAGTATCTGCAGGTGGTCGAAGATGGCTATCACTGCGAAGACGCCACCGCCCACTTCATTCGTGAACACCTGACTTCGCCAGGCGCCACTGACCCGGTGGATCAAGCATTGCGCATGGACACGACGGTGATGCTGGTGGATGACCCCGTCAAGCGGGTTGACAACATGACCATGGCCTTCGGGCTGGAGGCGCGCGTGCCATTCCTGGACCATGAGCTGGTTGAGTTGGCTGCGCGCATTCCTGCGCGCCACAAGTTGGCTGGCGGCGGGAAAGGCATTCTCAAGGAGGCTGCCCGCCAAGTCATTCCTTCGGAGGTGATTGATCGCCCGAAAGGCTACTTCCCGGTGCCTGCCCTCAAGCATCTGCAGGGCAATGTGCTGGACATGGTGCGAGACGCTTTGCACTCGCGGTCTGCACGCGAGCGCGACCTGTTTCGCGCCGGCTACGTGCAGAAGCTGCTGGACGACCCTTCGGCACACATGACGCCTTTGCGTGGATCCAAGCTCTGGCAACTCGGCTTGCTAGAGTTGTGGCTTCAAAACCATCTGCACTGACCTCGCTCGAGGAGACCGTCATGATTCGCAAAGAGCATGCGCAGCGTTCCCGTAGGCTGGGGCAATCGACCCTGCCGCAGGAGGAACTTCAGCGTCGCGCAGAGCGCGGACCCAGAAATGTGACCGTGGATTGCGGCTGGGGCCGTTTGATCGCAGGCTACACCTTCTCCGACCCCGCGCAGATTGCGGAAGAACTCTTGGCAGAGGAGCCAGGGCAGCGCGATATTGCGTTCTACGTCGACAAGCCGCACGTGGTCGTATCGCACGCACCTCAGAAGCTGTTCGTCGACCCCTCGGAAACGTATCGCATATCGTTGAACAACTACGTTCCTTCGCGTGCTGCCAAGCGTGGGTTCACGGTTCGGCGCTTGCGCTCACGGGCAGACGTGGCGGCCATCAATGCGATCTATCGCGCACGGCGCATGGTGCCAGTAGATGCCTCTTGGGTATGGAACCAACGGGCGGAGAGAAAAATTGTCTATGTGCTGGCTGAGGATCGCATCACGGGTGAGGTGATCGGCGTTGTGATGGGGCTGGACCACTCTCAAGGCATAGACCCCAAGAACGATGGGTCCAGCTTATGGGCTCTGGCGGTGTCGCCCTATGCCGGTCATGCCGGTATTGGCGAAGCGCTGACTCGGTTCCTCGCAGAGCACTTCCAAGCGCGCGGCCGGGCCTATATGGACCTGTCAGTGTTGCACGACAACCAGTCTGCCATCTCCCTGTACAAGAAGCTCGGCTTTCAGCGGATCTCTTCGTTTGCCGTCAAGCATCGCAACGCCATCAATGTGCCGCTTTTCACCGGCGGTGTGAAGCCCGATGAAGAGCGCCTCAATCCGTATGCACGCATCATCGTCGATGAAGCTCAGCGCCGGGGCATCCATGTTGAAGTTATCGATGCCGAGAACGGCTACTTCAAGCTCAGCCATGGCGGGCGCAGTGTGGTGTGCCGCGAATCACTCTCCGAACTCACGAGTGCGGTCGCCATGAGTCGGTGCGCGGACAAGCGGGTGACCGTCAAGCTTCTCGCCAAAGCCGGCCTGGGCGTGCCTGAGCAGATGCTCGCAGCCGACGATGAGCAAAACGCCGCGTTCTTGCGTAAGCATGGCGACATCGTCGTCAAGCCAGTGGATGGTGAACAAGGCAAAGGTATCAGTGTCAACATCACGTCGACCGACGACATGGCCGCCGCCATCGAGCAGGCCGCGCAATACTCCGAGCGCGTTTTGCTCGAGCAGTTCTGCGCTGGGCAGGATCTTCGCATTGTTGTGATCAACCATCAGGTTGTCGCCGCTGCTGTGAGGCGACCTGCCACCGTGGTGGGTGATGGCAAGTCGACCATCGAACAGTTGATCATTGCTCGCAGCAAGCGTCGAGAAGCGGCGACTGGGGGTGAGAGTCGTATTCCGATGGATGCAGAGACGCGGCGGTGCGTTGCCCTGAACGGGTACGAAATGTCCGATGTGTTGCCTCTGGAGCAACCCCTGGAAGTTCGCAAAACGGCCAACCTTCATACGGGCGGCACCATTCATGACGTCACAGACGAATTGCACCCTGCGCTTCGCAGCGCTGCCGAGCACGCAAGCCGCGTGCTCGACATACCTGTGACGGGACTGGACTTCCTGGTTCCGTCGGTAAGCGCGCCTGACTACGTGATCATTGAAGCCAACGAGCGGCCTGGCCTAGCCAACCACGAACCCAGACCTACCGCCCAGCGTTTTATCGATCTGTTGTTTCCCCAAATGAAAATGGAGACAGAGTTCCTATGACCCATCCTGTTGCCCGACCGACCGAAGACACGCCCATGGCCGCGTTGCCAGCATTGGACTACGCCTACATAGAAGAGACCTTGCTGCAGTTGCTGGCCATTCCCAGTCCGGTGGGTTTGACCGATGGTGTGGTGCGTTACACGGCCAATCGCTTGGAGGCGATGGGGCTACCCTACGAGATCACCCGGCGGGGGGCGATCCGGGCCACCATCAAAGGACGCGAGCCGAAGCCCGCCCGCGCCATCGTGGCCCACCTCGACACGCTGGGTGCCATGGTGCGCGAGCTCAAGCCAAATGGTCGCGTCGGCATCGTTCCCATCGGGCATTGGTCGTCGCGCTTTGCCGAGGGAGGTCGGCTGTCCATCTTCACGGACCACCAGCAGTTGCGCGGTACCTGTCTGCCTCTCAAAACCTCGGGACATGCCTTCGGTGGCGAAATCGATACTCAGCCTGTGGGCTGGGATCAAGTGGAAGTGCGAGTCGATCAGCTCGCCAACAGCAAGGCTGAGCTGGAAGCGTTGGGGTTGAATGTGGGCGACTGGATCGCATTTGACCCGCAGCCTGAGATCCAGCCAGACGGTTACATCAACTCTCGCTACCTGGACGACAAGGCGGCTGTGGCTGTGCTTTTGGGCGCCTGCAAAGCGATTGTCGACAGTGGTCGCATGCCTGCGGTAGACGTGCACCCTCTTTTCACCATCACGGAAGAAGTGGGCTCGGGCTCGTCGGCTGCGTTGCAAGGAGAGATTGCTGAGATGGTGAGCCTGGACATTTCCATTGCTGCACCCGGCCAAAACACGAACGAGCATGCTGCGACCATCTGCATGCAGGACATGTCGGGTCCGTTCGACTATCACCTGACACACAAGCTGATCAACCTGGCGCAAGTGCATGACATTGCCCATCGACGGGACGTGTTCAAGTACTACCGCTCCGACTCCGCTGCTGCCGTGGAGGCGGGCAATGACATCCGTACCGCCTTGATTGGCTTCGGTGCAGATGCTTCTCACGGCTATGAGCGAACGCACAAGGACGCTTTGATCGCGCTGACGCAACTGAGCGTGGCCTATATGCTTTCGAATCCCGTCGCTCGTCGCGACCGGAAGTCGATGGGTTCGCTGGAGGGTTTCACCGAGCAGATGCGACCAGAGGATATGCTCACGCCGGCCACGCAATTGCCCGATCCGGAAGAGTTTTTCGATAACGGAGAGGGTGCGTTTGGCGGACGCTGAGTTCTTGTCGTACTCCTCAAGCGCTGGCTTGCTTGAGCAGTGGCCGCATGGCGACAAGGCCCAGCACAGGTCCTATCGCTAGCCAAGGCAGCAGGCTGCTCAAGCTGTGATATCGGGTTAGCTCGACAAAGAGCATGATGCTCACGATTGAAATGCCGAATCCGATGCTATTGGTCAGCGTCAATACGCTGCCAACAGCCTGGGGCGGCGCGTTGCGTGCGGTCAGTGCAGAGAACTGTGGCGAATCTCCCGCCACTGTGATGCCCCAGATAGTCAGCCAGGCGTAGAAGGTTAGGTCGCTGGCGTCTACCAGTGCCGGAGCTGACAGACAGCAGATGCCGCTGACCGTCAGTTGAACGGAGGCCACCTTCGCGCTTCCCCAGTACTTGGCAGCCCATCCGCCAACCATGCAGCCCAGGGCACCTGCGCCCAGTACGCAAAACGCCATCCACGAAAGCGCTGCGCCGTCCAATCTTGTGGCCAGTATCAGCGGCACCAACACCCACATGGTGTAGAGCTCCCACATGTGGCCGAAGTAGCCCAGTACCGATGCCCGCACCTTCGGGTCGGTCCAGACTGTGCCGAGTGCGCGCCACTGCAACGTAGTCACTTTGGGATGGGCGTGGTGTGGTTCGGGAATGAGCAATAGCACGACCAATCCGCTTACAGCCGCCAAGGCTGCGACGCCCAGCATCAGGCTTTGCCAGGGCAATGCATGACCGAGTGCACGCAGAGCATGGGCAGATGCTGAACCCAGAACCAGAGCGCCCACGAGCAAGCCCAATGCAGCGCCCAGGCCATGGGGAAACCATTGCGCAGCGATCTTCATGCCAACAGGGTAGATTCCAGCAAGAAAGAAACCGGTGGCAAAACGCCAAAGCATCAGGGCTTCGTATTGGTCGACCATCGCCCAGGCGCCCACTGTGCAGCCAGCGCCGGCCATCGCGCAAAAGAAGAACACCCACCGAGCTGAAAACCGGTCGGCGATCGCAAGCAGGGCAAAGGCGAGAGTGCCGATGATGAAGCCGAACTGCAGGGAGGATGTCAGAGGTGCGACGGCGGTGATGGGCCAGTCGAAGGCTTGTTGCAGATCGGGCATCACGGCATTGATGGCGAACCACAAAGACGTGCCGCCAAACTGCGCGACGACCAGCGCGGGCAGGACGCGGTTGGGTGTTCGATTGGAATGGGCTGCGATTTGCAAGGGGCGGGCGTATGAGGACTGCTACGGCAAAGGAGTATCCCGTGATCGTACCTGTAGCGCACTCGGGTGATACCCATGTCAGTGATGCTTGCAGGTGCTTACGACAAGCAGGGAGACTTGCCGCACAAGCATGTGCTTGGGCGACTTGGAGTGATATGAGTTTCCGATCCCTCAGCGACGTTCGCACACATTGGTCCCGCACGGTGGCATTGCTTGCCGTCAGTTCTGCGGCATTGGGGTTGACGGGTTGCTACGTGGTACCCATTGAGCCGCGCATCGGCCACCATGGCGCGCACGGAGGGCATGGACCGCATGCCACGGTTGCGCCATTACCCCCGGCTCCCATGCGGTTTACCGCGCGGCTCTACCCCGCCAACGAGGCGGCCAGAGCGCATGGGATGGTCGAGGCCCTGGTGACCAACGAT